>NZ_LNRB01000030.1:0-26577 GCF_001557945.1 Vibrio sp. CUB2
AACGCTGAGCGGTCATCGCTGATACGTTTGTGTTTACATTCACTGCCATGGTGATTTCTCCAATTGATTTTCCGATGTAGCGGTTTCCGACGTCTCGGAAAACCAAGTAGTTCTCTCAAAGTTACTTCTATTAACGACTCGGATTTCAGAAGCTTTAGAAAAAAATCAAAAAAAGTGAATTTGTGAGATTTGGCTAGAAAAATGAGAGAAAAGTAGAAAAAAAGCCTCAAGTTTCTGCAGCTTAAGCCGAGCGCTCTAAATTGAGCAAAGAACAACCAGAAATATCTAGAAAGCAGTGAGTTAGATGAAAGAAAGGAATGTTTTATCTGGGAGATAGAAAAGAAAAAGCCCCTTTTCCTTTGAGAGAACTGGGGCTAGGTTGGTAGCCAGAGCCTATGTGGAGATCAAGAGAAATGAACACATAACCGGCACACCGGGTGCAACTTTACATTGAAAATGATTGGCAGGTGAGAGATGAGAGAGCCGCACATTCTATTATAAAGTTGCTTGCCATAAGCCTGCATTCCCATCCACGTCTGAATGTATTGAATACAGGCTAGGTAAACTACTGCAATAGTGACATCGCAGAGTTTGGCAACTGTTTCGCTTGAGCAAGAATCGAAGTACCTGCTTGTTGCAAAATTTGAGCTTTGGTCATTTGCGTCGTTTCTTTCGCAAAGTCCGTATCTTTAATTCGGCTGTTCGATGCATCAACGTTTTCTTGGATGTTTGCCAAGTTATTGATGCTGTGGCTTAGACGGTTCTGTTTCGCACCAAGGTCAGCACGTTGTGAATCAACATACTTAAGCGCTGAATCCAGTACAGAAATCGCGTTCTGAGAACCTTGCACGGTTGTCATATCGATATCTTGCACTGATGTACGTACCGCTTCATCACTTAGACCTAGATCCGATGCTAGACCACCAGAGATTGAAATCTCGCCTTGAACGTTCGGGTGCGCAACAAACACTTGTAGTTTGCCGTCTTCACTTACCGATGCATTGATCATATCAGATTGGCCGTTGATGTACGTTGCCAACTCTTCAATATCATCGCCTGTTTTTGCGTTGATGTTGATTTCTAGATCGTCAGGGTTGCCGTCTTCGTCTTCACCCATGCCTGGAAGCGTGATTTTTAGATCCGCTTTAGTTGGATCCACGCCCCAATCTTTGTCTTTGCCATTCTCAGAGAAGAACGTCACACCGCCCATACGCTGGTCATCCGCACGGATGCTCGTTAGCGCCATGATCATCGCTTCACCAGAGCTTGAACCGATTTGGAATGCCGCTTCACCGAACGAACCGTTCAATAGACGACGACCACCAAATGATGTTGTTTCTGCGATACGGTTTAGTTCATCCGTCAACGCAGATGATTCTTCATTGATCGCTTGGCGCTCTGCTGGAGAGTTAGTACCGTTCGAAGATTGAATCGCCAAGTCACGCATACGCTGCATGACTGACGTCGCTTCGTTCATCGCCCCTTCTGCCGTTTGGGCAATAGAGATACCGTCGTTCGCGTTGCGCATTGCCACATCAAGACCACGAGACTGCGCGGTTAGACGGTTGGAGATCTGCAGACCTGCTGCATCGTCTTTTGCACTGTTAATCTTGTGACCAGATGATAGACGTTCCATCGAGGTGTTTAGCTCGTTGCTCGCCTTGTTTAAATAACGCTGCGCGGTCATCGCGGAGACGTTAGTACTAACTGTTACAGCCATTTTGCTCTCCTGTTGAGTTCGCAAGCTTTTGCGAAGCGGCCAGCTTTACTCTCATTTGGATAAGCACTGACCGTAAAAAATTACTTGCTAAATCTGCCTTATGGCAGGGTTTAGAATCTCGTAAATCTGTTCTGACAACATCAATACAATTTGTGTGCCAACTTGTTTCAAACTATTTGTTCTTTTTATAATGAACAAATAAACAACAAGTTATAGGGCATACGGGACACGAGCCTTGCCTTACTCATATTTTGTTGTGTTGCCGAATCGCTGTTTCTTTATTGCCGCCTAGATTACCGTTGGTCTGATTGCCGCTTTCGGTCAAATCATGCCGCTTGGCTCGCATTACTCGGTATTTTTCGTTGATTTCTCGCACTTAAGGCTTGGCACATAAGGCATTAAAATCGAACGGTTGAAATACCGAGCTCACCGCATAAACGGTAGGCGCATCAAATATAGTTAAACAACGTCAGGTCTTTGGTTTTACCAAATGCCTGTTGTGAGGCTTGCAACGCGCGTGAGTTCTCACTGAACTCAATCACTGCCTTGGAGTAATCCAAGTCCTCAAAATTGCTCTTCGCTTTCGCCAGAGACAAATTAAAATCTTCGTGGTTTTGCTCTTGAATATCGAGCGTGCTCAACTTAGCACCCAAGTCGGTTCTGACTTTGTTCATGTGAACAAACGCCGCTTGGAATTCTTCCGTCATTTGATGCAGCTTTGCTGTCGCCGACGCGTCAGATACTGAGCTTTCCGACCACTGCATGGTTTCTTTGAATGCATCAAAAACACTGAAGGTTTGGCGCGGCTCTAGCGTAATGCTATCCCCTGCGGAAACCTGCCCTTTCAGCTGAATGTTGACGCCTTCGTATTGGATGCCGTCAATTGGCGAGTAGTCATCGACTTGTACGATGCTGCCATCTTTTTCCAATTGGTAACCAAACTTGCCGTTACTCATGTCCACAAAGGTCACTTTGTAGTTTGAGTTATCTTCTGACGCACTCGTTGCTTGACCAAGCAACAGCTCAGAACCTTCTTGTAAATCGTATTGCGGCTCGAAATCACCAAACGGGTTTGGGATCTCCGAAAACAGATGATTACCCGGATAGTTGATGCCGAGCTCAATGTTGCTGGCGATCTTCATCTTGCGTTGGTAATCGTCACCGGTATAAACCACGCTGCCATCGTAATCACGAAAGAAAGGCTGCGATTTTGGCTTCGTACCAGCAAACACGTAGTTGCCCGATTCGTCTTGCGTATTCACTAACGCCAAGAAGTTGTTTGCAATCTCTTCCAGTTCGCGCTTTTTCGCCGCACGGTCTTCCGGAGAAAACGCACCGTTGATCATTTCCATCGAGATGCGTTTCGACTCATCAGTAAATTGCTCAGCGTTGGCAATCACCACTTCTTGGTTTTCTAGTCGGTTACGAACCAGAACAATGGCATCAAGGTATTGTTTTAACTGCTCTTCTTGTTGACCAATACTCTGAATATAGTGCGTCGCAAGTGGATCATCACTCGGCTTGGTCAACTGTTTACCAGAAGCAAGCTGCTCCTGATTATGGTGAACTTTGTTTTCCTGTCGGCGCAGGTCGTTCTGCACTGACTGGTAGTTATGGAAGCTAGAAATTCGCGTTAACATCTAAGGCCTCCTTTATCGCAACTGCAAGATGGTGTTGAAGGTGTCATTTGCTGCCTGCATCACACGAGAAGAGGCCATATACGCCTGTTGGAACTTCATCATGTTTGCCGCTTCTTCATCGAGGTTTACCCCCGATATCGATGCCACGCGCTCTTGTGCCGCCTCACTCTCTAACTGAGCAACATCGGCGAGTCGACTTGCGGTCGACGTTTTCAAACCCACATCGGTGTTCAAGTTGAAGTACAAGCTCATGATCGTCGATTCATTGCCGTTCATCTTCTTGTCGGTTTGAATGTTTTGCATCTTGCGCAAGTTGCCGTTGTCACCTTCAGATGGCACTAGGTTCGCGGTAAATTTATCGTTCGCTAATGCGCCCGCACTTAACTCAAATACTGTCGCCCCGCCGTTTTTATAAGCGGGATGATTGCTCGGTAAACTGACCGAAACCGGTCCGGTCGGTGGATATGGCTGGGGCGCCATGATTACGTTGCCTTTGGTATCGGTTACCGCAAATTGGTCTCCAGTTGGAGAAACAACCACTTCAAATTCACGTAAGTCACCCGCATCAACAATCTCAAATTTGGCATTACCTTGAGCAAACGTCGTCGACGCCTCATAACTTTGCGCTGCAATCGCTTTTGGATCAGTGGTTTCAACTTTCATTTGCGCTGCGCTACTACGGGTAGGACGAAGCAACACATGCTCACCGACTTTAGGCTCATTACGCACTTCAACCCGCATTCCGTCGATGTAGAGCGCATTACCAGCATCAGTATTAAGCTTAACGGTTTCACCATTTGGCTTAGTCACGGCGTAGCTGTCGCCATCGTAGCGTAATGAGTATTCGCCACCTTTCAGCGCGCTGATATCATTGATGTAAACCGCCATATCAGCCGTCGATTGAGGGCCTGCAACGACACGAGATTTTGCTAGTCGTTCTGAGTTCACATCGGTAAACAATGGGTCACCCACATTACCGTAGTGATCCAAGCCTTGCGATTGCAGATGGTTTACTTCACTAGAAAACGCCGTCGCTAAGCGGCCAAGCTCATCCATCACTTGTGGAATGTGCTCGTCACGCATCTTAAGTAACGCGGCAATTTTGCCGTCTATATCGTCTGATTTGATGGCTTTAATGCCACCACCTTCAACCATAGCGAGGCGACGTTGATGAACATCTGGTGAGCCATCAATCATCTTCAATTGGCTGGCTTCTGTTCCCGAAACAAGGGTGTGTCCATTCCCGATATGGACATTAAAACCTTCCGAATTTTTACGTGGCGTTACCGTCACCTTGGTGTATTCAGAAAGTTCTTTGATCAGTTTTTCATGTTGGTCCATCAAGTCGTTATGAGGACCAGGAGTACGCATCATCAATCGATGAACATCGCGGATCTCAACAGCAAGTTGGTTCACGCGTTCAATGCCCATATCCAGTGATTTATTGGCCACATCGGATTGCTGACGCACAGTTTCATGAAATTCGTTTAGGGTATCGCTGAGTAACTTGGCTTTTTCCAACACGACTTTGCGCGCCCCCATGTCATTTGGGGTATCCGCCATGGTTTTTACCGCATCAAACCATTCGTTCATGTTTTCTGGGATTTTTTTCGATGCCACCGAGGACAACATGCTTGAGAGCAGATCGAGGTTCTTCTCGTTATCAAGCTTACTGGCGTAATTCGTGGTGGAAAGGTTTAGCTCTTTAACGGCAAACTCATCCCAAGAGCGGCGAACATTTTCCACATGCACGCCCATGCCGTAAGTTGACCCACCAAATTGACGCGGATCGTTGGTGCCTTGGATAACAGACTGACGACTGTAACCCTCTGTATTCGCATTAGAAATGTTATGACCAGTCGTATTCAACTGTCGCTGAGCGGTAAGCACACTTTGTGTACCTACATTCAACAAATCTGACGCCATACATGCCCCCAAAAACGAAATAAAATCGGTATTGACCGATCACCTAGTTAGCAATTAGCAAAAGGTGTGCCAGTTTAGGAAAGAAAGAGAAAGCACGAAAAAAGAAAGGCTTGCACTGTGGCAAGCCTTCTCAAAATGTCTATCAAGCATCGGTAATCGGATTGAATTACATACTCTCGATTTTTTGTTTTACCTGCAGCACTTTGTCTGCGTAGCTTGGGTCAGTTGCGTACCCTGCGCTGTGAATTCCACGAATGAAGGATTCAGAATCACCACCTTGCTGAAGAGCAGTCTCGTAGCGCGGGTTCTCATTCAAGAAGCGAACGTAGTCGTTAAAACTATCTTGGTAATTGGAGTAAGAACGGAATGCCGCCGTCTCTTTCACAGGTGTATTGTCGTGGAACTCTAGCGTTTGAGTCGTCACTTTATCACCCTGCCAACTACGGTCAGCTTTAATGTTAAACAGGTTGTTGCTGCTGCCACGTGCGTTCTTAACGACTTTTTGCCCCCAACCAGTTTCTAGCGCGGCTTGAGCCAATAGTAGTGAAGGTTCAACACCCAAGGCTTTTGCTGCACGGTCTGCGTATGGCTTCATTGAATTAACAAAAGACTCTGGCGAATCAAAACGTGATGGTTCTGAACCCGGTCGCGATAGCTGACCTGATTCAATCAAGCGCTGCTCGATTTCACGTGCTTTCTTCGGATCCACACGACGGTATTCCACAGCATTGTTTGCTGCATCGCGCATAGCTGTTTCAGCCTTGTCGTCGCCTTGCCCAACCGTCAACTGCTTAACAATCATGTCAGCCAAGCCCATCGAACCCGATGCACTCAAGTTACTCGCCATTTGCTCATCCAGCATTTGACGGTAGAACTTTTCGTTTTGGCTGTTCATTAAGTTTGACTCAAAGCCTTCGTTCGCTTCGCGCATCGACTTCAACATCATCGAAGTAAAGATCGATTCAAACTGGCGAGCGGCCGCTTGCAATGCTTCACGCTCACCATCTTTGCCCTCTTTCACCGCTTTCTGACGAAGGGTATCAAGGGAACTGATGTCATGAATAAAGCCGATATCGTTAGGATTGTTAACCATGGTTTCTCTCCTAATCGATTAGATGATGATCAGCTGGCCTTCAATGGCACCAGCTTGTTTCAATGCTTGCAGAATCGCCATCAAATCCGACGGAGCTGCACCGACTTCATTCACTGCACGGACTAGGTCATCTAGTGTCAAACCCGGTTCGAACTTGAACATCTTGCCTTTCTCTTCATTCACTTCGATATCAGAGTCCGGCACAACCACAGTTTGGCCACCAGAGAAACCGTTTGGTTGACTCACATTGAGGTTTTCTTTGATTGCTACCGTCATACCACCGTGCGTCACTGCCGCAGGTTTCAGGCGAACATGTTTGCCGACCACAATGGTACCAGTACGAGAGTTCACAATGATTTTCGCCGCGCCATCTGCAGGGTCGAACTCTAGGTTTTCGATTGCCGATAAGAAGGCAACACGTTGGCTCACATCACGTGGAGCACGGACACGAACAGACGTCGCGTCAACCGCACTGGCCATTTGAGGACCAAGGAAATTATTCACCGCATCCGCCATACGTTGCGCAGTGGTAAAGTCAGAATCAAGCAGGTTGAATGTGATGTAGTCACCACGTCCGAATGGGTTTGGAATTTCACGCTCTACGGTTGCACCGCTTGAAATAAGACCAACCGTTGGGTTGTTGCCCACGATTTTAGAACCATCAGCACCTTCTGCACTGAAACCACTCACGACTAAGTTACCTTGTGCGACAGCGTACACTTGGCCGTCTAGACCTTTTAGGAAGGTTTGTAGCAAGGTGCCACCACGCAAGCTTTTTGCACTGCCGATCGAAGAGACCGTAACGTCTACTTGCTGACCCGGTTTTGAAAATGGCGGCAAAGTTGCCGTCACCATAACCGCGGCAACGTTCTTAATTTTTGGTTTGGTACCCGGCGGCATTTGAATGCCGAAGTTTTGCAGCATTGCCGCGAAGCTTTGTTCTGTAAACGGGTTTGATTCACCCGTACCCGGTAAGCCTGAAACCAAGCCATAACCCACAAGTTGGTTGCTACGCACACCAGCCACTTGCGCCACGTCTTTGATACGTGCGGCTTGGGCTGTGGTTGCAAATAGCGCAACGCTCAACAGTGCTAATAGGATTCTTTTCATGCTTACTCAATCTCTTGCAGTCAATTTGCCGTCATTTCGACGTCTTACAGGGCTACATTAAAGAATCGTGCCAAGAAACCTGGCTCTTGCATATCTTGTGGTGAGCCTGTGCCAGAGTATTGGATTCTTGCGTTAGATACGCGATTTGACGCAATAGTATTGTCGAAATTGATGTCATCAGGGCGAATTGTGCCACTTAGACGAATGTACTCATCACCCGTATTCAGCGTCATCCACTTCTCACCGCGGATCACTAGGTTGCCGTTTGCCAGCACCTCAATCACCTCTACCGTGATGTAACCGCTGATGCTGTTGCTTTGCTTAGCCGAAGAGTCGCCGGCAAAGGTGTTGGTGTTGTTCAGATCGTACGAGAAGTTGTATTTGCCGCCAATTTGCAGCTCTTGACCACCGACAGACAGAGGTTCCATCTTCGCATCGTTGGTTTTTGATAGATCGGCGTTGGCACTCTTAGTCGCACGAGTCGTTTCGTCGAGTGTTACGGTAATGATGTCGCCGATGCCACGTGGTTTAGAATCGTCGTATAGGTCGGTAATGTGCTCGGTGCTAAACAAAGAGCCCGTTGCTGCCGCATAGTGCTCTGGTTTTTGTTTAGGGTGAATCGGTGCCCATGCCGGATCGCCTGCCACCGGATCGGTTCTGCCGCGCAAAGTATCAATGATGCCGCTGCTCTCTTCTTTCGACTTATCGCCTTCAACCGCATCCACCACCGTTGTCGCTTGGCTGACTTCGTCGGTTTCAATCGGCTCTAGCATCGCACAACCAGACATGGTTGTGATAAGTGCAAGTAGACAAATACGTTTCATCATTGGCTCCCTAAATCCCGATCTTAGTGATTACAACTGCTGGTTAACGAAGCTCATCATCTTGTCGACCGATGAGATTACTTTTGAGTTCATTTCGTACACGCGTTGAGCTTCGATCATGTTGACCAGCTCTTCTGTTACGTTCACGTTAGATGCTTCCAGCATGGATTGACGAATTTCACCTAAACCATCAAGACCAGGGACACCTTCTTGTGGGTCACCGCTTGCGCCAGTTGGCAAGTAAAGGTTCTGACCGATCGGTTCAAGACCACCAGGGTTTACAAAATCAGTAATGGTTAGCTGACCAACTACAACGTTGTTTTGCTCACCACGAATACGCACAGAGACTTCACCGTCTGTACCAACCGTGATAGAAATTGCATCTTCAGGAATCACAATCTCCGGCTCTACTGGGTAGCCAGAGCCAGAAGTCACTAACGTACCTTCACCATCTAGCGTGAACTGACCGTTACGGGTGTAACCGATGTTGCCGTCTGGCAAAGTCACTTGGAAGAAGCCATCGCCTTCCACCATCATATCGAGTGCGTTAGTGGTGGTTTGCGCGTTACCGTGCGTGTGCACTTTTTGCGTCGCAACCACTTTAGAGCCGGCACCCAGCATCAAACCACTTGGCAGTTCCGTGTTCTGAGAAGATTGGCCGCCTGGCTGGTTGATGTTTTGGTAGAACAAATCTTCAAATACCGCACGGCTCTTTTTGTAACCTACGGTTGAAGCGTTCGCCAAGTTGTTCGAAATCGTTGCGATGTTGGTCTGTTGGGCGTCTAGACCTGTTTTACTTACCCATAGTGCTGGATGCATTGTGAACCTCTAACTCAGTTAACTCATACGAAGCAATGAATCTGAAGACTTATCCATCTCTTCAGCGGTGCTCATCATTTTGACCTGCATTTCAAACTGACGTTGAAGGTCAATCAGAGCGGTCATTTCACCTACGGCATTCACGTTACTACCTTCAATAGCACCAGTTTGGATGCTGATAGAGCCGTCTGCTTCGTAAGGCTGGTTTGGAGTTTTATGGCGAAATAAGCCATTGGTATCTTTAAACAAGTTTTGATCGTCTGTGCGTACAAGCTTGATACGATCAACCACTTCTAATTCTTCAGCCGGCGCACCTTGAGGCAGTACAGAGATGGTGCCGTCACGACCGATTTCGATTTTGGAGACTGGGATTGGCAAGGTGATTGGCGCATCGTTTTCGCCCAACACCACATGACCACTTGCATTCGTTAATAAGCCGTTTTGATCCACTTTTAGGTTACCGTTACGCGTCAAACCTTCTTTGCCAGTTTGGTCCATAACAGAAATCCAGCCGTTGCCTTCTACCGTAATATCGAGGTCACGACCAGTTGTGATCACACTGCCTTGCGCAAAGTTGTGTCCTGGACGTTCTGTCATACTGAATACACGTGAAGGCAAACCTTCACCATAAGCTTGCATAGAGCGAGCTTGTGCTAAGTCAGCGCGGAAGCCAGTTGTACTCACGTTTGCCAGGTTGTTGGCACGCAATTGCAGGGCCTGCATATTTTGCTTGGCGCCGCTCATTGCGAGAAACAGTGCGCGATCCATAAATTACTCCAAAAGTTCTCTGTACAAGGGAGTAAAAGCAATAGTTATGCCAACATTAAAATAATGTTATTAATCAAAAGCTTGAATATAAATTGAGAGTTTTCAGATGGCAATTCAGGATGAATCAGCCAAGAGAGAGGCAATGTTTTGATCCGCCTAGCGGCAACAGCGGCAAGCCAGAGATCAAAGCATGCCCAACCTGAACTGAGGTATTTTCAGGTTGAGCACCAGATGAATGTCATGATGTCATCAAACGATACGGCAAGTGCACGCAGCGTTTGATTAAGCAGATGATAAAGCTATCTAACGAGCGCTCTAACGAATCTGCAGGATATTTTGTTGTAGCTGGTTGTGTACTTCTAGCGCACGTGAGTTCGCTTGGAAGTTACGCTGAGCAGAGATCAGATCCACCAGCTCCTGAGTCATATCAATGTTTGATTGCTCTAGCATACCGTTGTTGATAGTACCGAAAGAGCCTTTGTTTGATTCACCCCAGATCTTGTCACCAGAGAACTGAGTTGAATCCCATTGAGTGCCGCCTTTCTTATCCAGACCTTGCTCGTTTGGAACACGTACTAGCGCCACACGACCCAATGTTACGTTTTCACCGTTTGAGTAAGTACCCAATACGCTGCCGTTTTCATCAAAGTCTACTTTAGTCAGGAAACCCGTTGTCGCGCCATCTTCATCGAACTTAGTCAGTTCAAATGGTGCAGCAAACTGAGTCGCTGAGCCTAAACCAAAGTTAAGTGTTTGCGCAGGATCCGCACCGTTTAAATCCACTGGGTTAGTGTTTGTCGCAGGATCGCCCAACGCTACCGATGTGATTGGCTGACCGTTGTTTAGGCTTGCCAATGTACCATCGTTGTTGAACTTCATCGTGTGACCAACGTGACCCGTTGGCGTTGCAGCATCACCGTTAGCAACGTTCAATGGCTTCTCACCGCCTTTGTCTGTCACTGTGTAGTAAGTTTGCCACGTGTTCGGCTGAGTTTGGTCTTTCAAGTAGTAAGTCGTTAGCTTGTAAGACTGACCCATCGAGTCATAAATCGTTGAAGAAGTCGAACGGTTGTATGTATCTGGATCTGAGAAATCAAACTGAGTCGGATCTTTCAAATCACCATTAGCCGGTAAGTTCACACCCACTTCAATGTTCGCAGTTTGCTTTGGCTTACCAAATTCTGCAGGAATATTGATTGGTTGTGGCTCGTAAGATGAAAACTCACCAGATTCTGGGTTTACTTGGTAACCAAGTAGGAACTCATCGTTCGCCGTTACCATGTAGTTTTCTTTGTTCAAATGGAACGCACCGTTACGTGTCATTTCATTTTGCTGTGGGATAAGGCGATCTTTCGCTACTGCGAAGAAACCTGTACCCGACACACGCAAATCCATTGGGTTGTTGGTGTAAATGCTTGAACCTTCGTGGAACTGTTGCGCCACTTGGTTCGCTTGCGCACCGCCACCCGGAGTGGTTTTTGCGTTAGTGAACAAAGAGTTTGAGTACACATCGCTGAATTCCGCACGAGACTCTTTAAAGCCGTACGTGTTGGCGTTCGCAATGTTGTTACTGGTGGTGTTCAAATCCAGTTGAGCGGAGGACAAACCGCTTAAAGATACATATGACATTCCAAAATCTCCTAACCTGACGCGCTATTGAATTACGCTTTGCCGACTTCCAATACTTCTGCAAGTCGAACTGGCGATTCAAAACCTGCCAGATTGAGTAATACGTTTCCGTCGCCCTTACCTAGCAATACACTGTTCACGTTCGCGTAAGTAGACACTGGGAACTCTTGCGACTCCCCATCTACCAAGCCAGACGCTTTCACATTGTATTTGCCAGCAGGCATTGGATTTCCGTTTTCATCATTACCGTCCCAAAGCACACGAGTGTCGCCGGCTGGTTTCGCACCTACCTCAAAAGTACGCACCAATTGGCCCGCTTCGTTTTCCACTCGAACAAACAGATTGTCGAGAGGTTGTGCAAGCTTAACCATTGCCGCCATTGTTGCATTGTCTTGCTTTACACCCGCCGCGCCTGGGACCAACACGTCACGACCAACCAAAGAGGAAGCTTGTAACGCTTGGTTTGATGTCATTGACGAGTTCAAACTCTCGAACTGAGAGTTCATCTTGCCGATGCCATCTACGGTCGCAAATGACGCCATTTGCGCAATCATCTGGTCATTACCTACCGGCTTAAAAGGGTCCTGTTGAGACAATTGCTTCGTGAGCAAAGATAGGAAGTCTTCCTGTTTCAGGTCCTGCTTACCTGTGCTCTCTTCAGTCTTCTTGTTCTCTTGTAGGCTCTTAAGCTGGTCGATATAGGACAAGCCGCTTTGACCAACGTTGTTAATTCCGGCCATACGCTACCTCCTTATCCTTATTGACCCATCTGCAGCGTACGCAGCAGCATTTGTTTACTAGAATCCGCCACTTGCACATTGGTTTGGTATGCGCGAGAAGCCGAAATCATGTTTGCCATTTCTTCCATTACATTCACGTTAGGCTTGTAGATGTAGCCTTCGTCGTTTGCAAGGGGATGGTCTGGGTTGTACTCCGCATTCAGCGGTTTATCGCTTTCTACAATACCCATCACTTTCACTGGCACCGTATCACCGCCACGCATGGCGTTACTTAACTCAGCACCAAATACAGCATGACGCGCTTTGTAAGTGTCTTTCGCAGAGCTGCTGACACTGTCGGCGTTCGCCAAGTTGCTTGAGGTAGTATTCAGACGAACGGATTCAGCGCTCATTGCGGAACCTGTCACATTGAAAACGTTAAATAAGCTCATCTAAATTATTCCCCTTTGATTGCTTTGGTTAAGTTCTTGAATTTGCTGCCTAGAAAGTCGAGTGATGCTTGGTGTCTGATTTGGTTTTGCATAAACAAGTTACGCTCTAAATCCAAATCTACCGTGTTGCCATCGCCCGTATCTGGTTGCGTAGGAAGACGATATAGTTTGTCCCCGACCAACGTCGTAGTGGCAGGAATGTGCCGACCATCTGTGCGGCTCAGACCAATGCTTGCCCCAGATGTTGCCGCCTGCAATTCCTTAGCAAAATCTAAACCTCTTGATTTGTAGCCAGGCGTGTTCGCTTGCGCGATGTTGGTGGAAATCACCTCCGCGTTGCGCTCACGTACGCCCACCGTGTATTGGTGGATGCCTAGTGCGTTGTCAAAAGATATAGCCATGTTTGCCTCTACATTAAGAACTGACCGTTATTAATAACTAAAAAGCAATTAGCGTGCCAAAAATAGAACATGCCGTTTTGCCGCTTCAGTTATCGAGGTAATGGATTGCAATAAGCAAGCCAAAGTGATTGATGAAATGTCATATCGAGCCAAGTAATCAGCTCAGCTCACTAAAAAATATACACCCGATGCCTGCCCATAGGCAAAAATGACGCTGGCTTTTACAGCAGAGAGGGAAAAAAGGAAGCAAGAATGAAACGAGAAAAGTGGGAGAAAAAAGAAAAGCCTGACACAAAGGTCAGGCTTTTGAAGTGGTTAAAAGAGTCCGCTATTTTAGCTTGTCGCTACTTTAACTTGTAAATAATACCTGGGTTGCAGCGCACCATCTCAAACTTGTCTGTCAAACCCGTCAGTGATTCTGACGCACCCAGCAGTAGGTAACCGCCCGGGTTTAGGCTGTTTGCCATTTGGTTCAGTACTTTCGATTTCATCTCTGGTGAGAAGTAAATCAGTACGTTACGACAGAAAATGATGTCGAACTTACCCATTAACGCGTAGCTCTCCATCAAGTTTTGTGGACGGAAGTTCACTAGGCGTTTTACGTTGTCTTTCACTTTCATGCGGCCATCGCCTGCATCTTCAAAGAAGGTGCGACGACGCTCAGGTGAAAGACCACGACCCAAAGCAAGATTATCGTAAACACCCGCACGGCACATATCCAACATACTTGCTGAAATATCCGTCGCGGTGATCGACACGCTTGGCAATAAACCTGGCTTACGCTGCTGCGTTTCCAGAATAGTCATTGCCATTGAGTAAGGTTCTTGGCCTGAAGAGCTCGCAGCCGACCAAATTTTGATTGGTCGCTTGTTTGCCGCCATCTCCGGCAACAGTTTGTCAGCTAATACCGTGAACGGATAAGTATCTCGGAACCACAATGTTTCGTTAGTCGTCATCGCATCAACAGCGGCAATGCGTAGTTCACGATTGCGGCCTGTCACGACATCACGTAGCAAATCCGACAGCGACGCCAGCTTGAACTTTGTCACAAGCGGGCTCAGTCGGCTGCGCACTAGGTATTGTTTACTGTCACCTAATACGATGCCACATTGTGATTCTAGAAAACGGCTAAAGTCACGATACTCTTGATCACTGATTGTAATAGCAGTCATTAATGTCTCTTTTATTGTGTTAATGCAGATTTAACCGCGTTACCCAATTCATCTGGGTTAAATTTCGCAATGAAGGTGTTTGCACCTACGCGCTCAACCATCGCTTGGTTGAAGACGCCACTCAATGAGGAGTGCAGGATAACATAAAGGTTCTTCAAATCTGCATTTCGGCGAATTTCGGCCGTTAGTGTGTAGCCATCCATCTCTGGCATTTCGATATCTGAAATGACCAAAGAAATCTGATCGTAGATGCTACCTTCTTGTGCCATTTCAAGCAGCTTATTGTACGCTTCTTTACCATCTTTCACAGAGACAACTTCAAAACCGATTGAAGTAATTGCACGCTCAACCTGTTTACGCGCTACCGTCGAGTCATCTGCGATCAATACGCGACGCACGATTGGCTTCTCTTGTTCAGCAACTGCGATCTCTTCGCCGATGCTTGAATCCATGGTTTCGTCTACTGGTGCAATCTCTGCCAAGATTTTCTCAACGTCCAGAATTTCCACTAGCTCGTTGTCGATGTTTGTTACCGCTGTTAGGTAGTGCGCTTTACCAGCACCATCAGGCGGCGGCAAAATCGCTTCCCAGTGCATGTTAATAATGCGCTCAACCGAAGACACCAAAAACGCTTGGATAGTACGGTTGAATTCAGCAATCACAACAAAACATTTATCGATATCTGTCGTTGGACGGCCACCGATTGCCAAACTTAAGTCAATCACTGACACGGTATGGCCACGGATATGAGCGACACCTTTCACTAGCGGGTGTAGGTTTGGCATCGAAGTCAGCTTAGGGCACTGTAGTACTTCTTTTACTTTGAATACGTTAATGCCGTAGCGCTGTCGTCCCATCAACCGAAAAGTGAGTAGTTCCAATCGGTTTTGGCCGACGAGTTGCGTACGCTGATTCACCGAGTCAAGAATCCCCGTCATATGCTCATCTCCATCTCAAACTTTTTGTTTTTAAATGATACTCTACGACTGGCAGGCATAATACCAGAGAAACAGTATGGCGTATCATAATATGAATTCAACACCATTTACTATGACAATATGTAGAGCGTTATTTACAAAGTACGCTAAGTCTATCGGCATTTTGCTCAGTATGTTTAGCTTTTTTGTTCATTCAGCAACGGAAAGTCAGATCGAGCAAATCCGAACCGCCGCCGAGCAGCACATTCTTAGCACGGTAGAGCAACCAGCGGGAGGAAATTTGTCTGTCAATGCGGCAAATATTGATCCACGTATCAAAGCCACCGATTGCCCAGAGCCCCTTGATACATCTGCATCTTCAACCAGTAGCACACGCAGTAACATCAACGTATTGGTTGAATGCCCCGTCGATGACTGGAAGGTTTATGTTCCTGTGAGGATCTCAGCATCGGTTCCGATGATCGTTTCAACACGTCAACTCGGCCGTGGTGAGATCATCAGTGCTTCTGATGTGACGACTTCAATGATCGAATTACAGCGTTTTCGTAAAGATGGTTTTAGCAATATGGATCAAGTGATCGGTTCAAAGCTAAAACGTAACGTTCGTCTTGGCGATGTTGTAGAACGCAATGATGTCTGCGTGGTATGCCGCAATGAGAAAGTCACGATCAAAGCCGTAAAATCGGGTATGACGATCACCACGCAGGGCACGGCATTACAGGATGGATCCGCTGGAGATCAAGTAAGAGTGAAAAATGATAAGTCCCAACGTATAATAGAAGGAATTGTGACAGGCATTGCGGAAATCACCATCACCTTCTAGGGTTGGTTGGTGTACGGCAAATCGATCAATAAAAATGCAAAAAATCACTAAAGTTATTTTGCCCTTGGTCGATAGTCTGGATACCAGTATTACGATACGAGTTTAAGGTTGAAACATGGCAGGAATAGATAATATACGTTCAGGTCAGATGATGACGACGACAAGTCGCGCACCTGCACGAACGGATTCTAGTGCAACCAGCACAACGGAATCAAAAAAAGCGCCAGCACAACAAGACGCGGTATCACTAAGCCAACAAGGTAAAGCAGTCAGCAAACTCCAGAAGGATATGGCAGCTTCTCCGGCTTATGACAGCGCAAAAGTGGCGGCAATCAAAGAAGCAATTGCAAACGGTTCATACAAAGTTGACCCAGAGAAACTGGCGGACAACATGATCAAGTTTGAAAACGAATTGCAAGGCAAAAGCTAACTGACTTAGGCCCAAGGTAAGAATTCATGGCAGCATTAGTCGATCTTGTTAACTTCCAGCTAGAAAATGCAAAAGCACTTTCTGGTGTGTTACGTCAAGAAACACAGGCGATCAGCGCACGTGTGTCTACTGAGATCGAGAAACTTGCCAAAGAAAAGATGACACTCATTGGTCAATTAAGAACAACTGACCAGCGAATCGCCTCTCACCCGCACGTCAATCAACTTACCGAAGATGCAAACCTAAGTCAGGTTGTCGCACAGATCCAATCTATCATTCTCGATTGTCAGCAAGTAAACCAAATGAACGGTGAATCGCTCAATCGTGCTCAATCCAGTTTCAATAAACTTAACAACATGCTTCAGCGTACCCACGGTAAGGTCGGCATGACCTACAATGCCGGCGGCAAAACGCACACCATTTCTACTCTAGGCACTAACATTAAAGCCTAACTCTTTGAGAGCATCCCACAACAGCCCTATTGACGTTGTCTTTTAGCCAGTGACTCTCTTCCCCAAAACACAGCCAAAACGTAACCCAAACCTAACGTTCATAAAACTCTCGCGTACAAAGCTCATACGTATAAAGCTCACACGTATAAAAAAGCGACCGATTGTTGCCAACCCGTCGCTCAAATAGATTATCTGTTTGTGAAGTTGTATTAGAACAAGGTCTGCTGACGCTTCTCAGGCACCTGTTGTACTTCACCGTAGTCACGCAGTTTATCCATCTTACGGATATCCAAGCGCAACTCTGTCACATAGCTGTCTTCTACCAAGTAACTGCGCACGACTTCTGCACCTCGAATAACGCCATCGACCGCGCCCGATGTGCTTTCAATGCCTAGACGTTGATCAGCAAGCTCTGCACGCCCACTCACTCGCATACCATACACTTGCTCAGCAAGTTCACGGTAGGCATCAATCTTAGACGCACGCATTGCACGAACACGTTTCTCTTCGACAGTACGGCCAGTTTGCTCACTTACGCTTGCATAACCCACCGCCAACAAAATCTCATCTTGGCGCATCTGCTGTAGAGGCTGACATCCCACCAGCACCAATGTTGCGATAATAAATAATAACTTCTTCATGCTAGTTTCCTACGGGCGGAGAATCACAGTGTATGGCTGACGAATAGTAGGGTCAGAACGAATAAGCACGCCATCTTGGGTGCGGATGCTGTTCAGCGTATCCAAATCACGACCAATACGATCCGCAGGTAAGAAACCTTGCGCCGTTGCAACTACGATGCGGCTCTGCATGCCTACAACACGAGCATTCACTAACACACCACCTTCTTGGCGAAGCATAGTGCCTGTCAGCACGTACTGGATCTCTTGCTCTTGTGCCAGATCTTGCCAATCACGGCTCAGTGCGAAATCGCCTTGCTGAGTCACTTGGATTGAACCTGTGGTTTTGAAATCCACGACTTTAAAGCCACGGCGTTGGAATTGGTGAATAAACCCTTCCGATACCGAGTTACCAAGCCAGTTGGTTGCATCCATGTTTTGCAGATCGACAAAAGAAGTAATCGCAATCGGTGTACGCGACGATACTGCAACGTTCGAAACCATCAGCTCTTCCGTCATGCTCTCAATGAAATAGTCCATCGTATGACGTGGACTGTCCATCAGCATGAATTGGCTGCCAGAATACGGTTCTTTACCATTGTAAATTGGTGAGTACGCGCACGATGTTAAAAGCGTCATCATCGATGCGGCAACAAGCCATCTTTTCATGGTTTGATTCTCCAGATAATCTTAGGTGTTACTGCTCTTTTTCGACTTCATTTCAATAAAACGTAATCTTGGAACAGTCTTTGCTTTTCTTCTATTTGTCGAACGAAAGAAAAGCCCACCAAACTTCACTGAAATTGGTAAAGCAATATTTATACCCGAACGGTTACTAACAATGAAAAAATTATTTTTTAGCCTAATATCAATCACTTTTATATTGATGACGCCATTTCGTGCGGCTGCATCTTGGTATGAAGTGACAGGCGTTGCCACCATCGTTTCTTCTGAAGAAGCGGCAAGGCTGCATGCGTTGGAAGACGCGCTCTTCAAGGCTGTCAACTTTTCGGGCGCAGACATTGGCAGCATCAGTAACTTGATGCCATTGCTGGAAGAAAGCCGCAAAGAGTACCAATTCACCAACCATGAAGTACGTTACATCCTGGTCGAATCAGAGCGTAAACGCAGCGGCAAGGTGGAAATGAGGATCCGAGTGGACATTTATCCATCGGCAACGGGTTGCCACGTGGATCAATACAAGAAGACGATCTTAGTCGGTAACATCGACGTCGCTTCTCCTCAACAAGCCGTCATGGGCCAAATCTACAATGTTGGTGATGACTTTAGCCACGTGGTCAATCGTCAGCTTGATCAAACCTCACGCAGTTTTGTGTCTGTTGGTACTACCGATTACTCCATCAGTGCTAATTACCCAGAGCGCACTAAGATGATCGCACAAGACAACGGCGCGCAATACATCATCGGCGGCGTCATTACCGACTTGACCGCTACGATCGATGCCAAGCTGCTTAAAGACGACGTTATCAACCGCCAGTTTGCGATGGAGATGAAAGTCTTCGACGGAAAAACAGGCCACGAGGTTTACCACAAGAACTACCGCGAAGTGGCGAAGTGGCCATTTGCTAAAACCAGCCAAGTCGATACTCGCAGTGCTCGTTTCTGGGCATCAACTTACGGTGAGATGATGCTGCGCGTTAGCCGCAACATTATGTTGGATTTGGAATCAGAGCTGTCTTGTAAAATTACGCTGCCAGAGGTCGTTGCTGTATTTGGCAATACTGTAACCATGGATCTTGGCCGTATGCACGGCGTACAAGAGGGTGACCAGCTGCAATTGTGGCACACAGCGTCTTTCATCGACCAAAACGGCTTACCGCGTAATAAGGTCTCTCAGAGCGATATTACCCTAAGAGTAACTCGTGTTTACGAACACGAAGCGGAGCTGACTATTGAACAGCCAAACCTTGCCTCTAGTGTGCAAATTGGCGACGTAATGAACAAGATGCTTTAGCAACGCGTATAAAGCTTTGCGATATGCCTACTTTTGAATATCATAGGCAACGCATCTTATTTGATTACGCCCCCATGGCACAGCTGGATAGCGCAGTCCCCTCCTAAGGGACAGGTCGTAGGTTCGAATCCTACTGGGGGCGCCACTCATCGCCTTAGCTTAGTTTATTTAAGCTAAGGCTTTTTTATATACGCCCACAAAATGCCCACACCAATCGATTACTATTTTATGTTTCACAATCGAAAGCGTAGCTAGTATGACAAAGAATGAGCATTGTTCTATTAAATGAGCGAGCAAATCGTTTGTCTGACAAAGGCCATTAAATTGAAGAAGTAACTCAGTAACTGGGCATAGGAACTTGAACATTTTGTGGCAGGTTGATACTCAACTTTACCTCTAAAAACAACATCTCAAACACAAAATAGCTGACGAATCAAAAAGTACTATAGTTCAGAAACTTAAGAATAATAGTTCTACACATGAATATTCTGATGCGGTTTTATTATGACAATTGTATGATAGTAGACCAGTTTCTTATTGTTAGTTATATCAGGTAGTAATGGAAATCATCAAATCTATACAAATTAGAAAGTTCCGCTCTCTAAAATCTGTTACAAAGCAGCTTAATGTAAGTGATTTAAATATCTTTGTCGGTCAAAACGATCAAGGTAAGTCTAATGTACTCAGAGCATTAAATTTGTTCTTCAATGATCAAACAGATTTAGGTTCAAAATTTCGATTTAATGAGGACTACTGTTTTCACTCTAACAAAGGCAAAGGAACTCGACACGAGGTAAGGATTGACCTTTTCATTGATCCACCCAAGCACAGATTCAAACATGCTAAGCCACTACAATGGACCAAAAAGTGGAAGCAAGATGGCTCTGTAGTTGAACAGCGGAAGTATGTTGAAACTGGAAAAGATCTATCCCAAAAGGATAATGTCTATAAATGGTTGGATAAAATCAGATATCGCTATATCCCTGCTGTTAAAGGGCAAGACTATTTCTCAAGCCTTATGGGAGAACTCCACGATGTACTAAACGAAGCCCATGAAGATATCCTGAATTCTCAGGGAGAAGATTTTATCACAGGAATTCAAGAGATAACTTCTGACATAACACGTGATTTAAATAGCCAAATAGGTATTGAAAACACGATTCAGGTTCCTTCTGATTTCCGTCAGCTATTCTCTAACTTGGATTTTGGTGTAAAGCTTAATGGTAACACCTACCATTTAAAACAGAGAGGGGATGGCATTAAAATTAGGCACATCCCAATAATCCTGAAATACATGTCAGATCGAGAGAAAAATATCTCCCGAAACGGATATGTAAAGCCCGATACAATATGGGGGTTTGAAGAGCCAGAGAATAACCTTGAGCTAAAGTATGCATTTGATTTAGCTGAGGAGTTCAGAACATACTCTAAAGATATTCAAATATTCCTTACAACTCACTCCCCGGCATTTTACGCTCTTGACAAAACAGATGAAGACGGTGTGACAACATTTTTCATATCTCAAGGTTCCGATGAATGTACTTCAGTAAAAAAGGTCACGCATGATGATACAGAAGAGATCCATAGTACTATGGGGTTACTACCTCTAATCACGCCATATTTAAGTGAAATCTATGAACAACAGAAAGAGATAGCAAAGTTAAAAGAAGACATCGCAGCTATAAAACCAGATATCGAGCACGTTATTCTTACAGAAGATACTGACATCCAAAGTTTAAAAGTCTTAATGGCAACTAACGGCTGTAATGTTGAAAAAACTGAGTTTGTTTCTTACCTCGGTGCGGGGCAAGTTGGCGCGGCGATCACCATTGGCAAATACATCAGAGACAAAATGCCAGAAGTTAATATTCTAATTCATCGTGACCGAGATTACCTAGAAGACCATGCTATTTCCAACATAAAAGCCAAAGTAACTAAAAATCAAATGCAATTCTATGTTCCTGATGGTGTTGATGTTGAGTCGGAGTATTTATGCCCTCACCATATAAACAGCCTCTGGCCTGTTCTAGGAATTGAAAAAATCGAAGAGTTAATTGCAGAAGCGACAACAGACTCTGAGGAGGACTCTGTAGATCGACTCATTGAAGAGTCATACAAAACAGGGAAATTCACAAAAGACGGGAACGCTAAGAGAGTACGCAGACTTCAAGCTCAATATAAATCAAACAAAAAACGCTTTAGATATGGAAAAAAAGTAGCAGGAGTGCTCTCATCAAAGCTACAAAAAGAGCTGAAACGCAACGCTAACATCTACCAGCCTTCAGAGTTTATTAAGAAAGAAGAACTACTTGAGTTCTTCTCGTCTTAAAAAGTAAAAGCCCTCACGATTGAGGGCTTTTACTTTTTAAACGGGTCAAACGCTCATCCATCTTTTCCATCATTAGGCGCAGCCACTTCACATCAGTTTTTAACGTAACGCCTACGTCCCCATAGAATAAAGTACTCACCGCAGCTACAATAACCGTCTGGTACTCAGCCATTAATTAAACTCATTCATTTCGAATTATCTCTCATAGACCAAGTAAGTTCGGAGCTGCCAAAGCAATCAAACCACCCATTTGCACACCTTCTCTGGTTTAGCGCTTACGGTTAATAGTTCAGGATGCCCCTCTGCTAATGCGACACCTGCACTAATGAGAACAAGACCTTTCTTCGTCGACGGCTGTTTCAAATCTATTTTCGTGGTTTTAGCTCCTAACCGTTGATGCGCTTCCAGATATAAGCGCTAATTAAAGCGGCCTGAACCGCAACCTCCAAACGTTGCATTGCTTCTTGTTTGGTCATGGAAGTGCTCCCCCTCCTAAGGGACAGGTCGTAGGTTCGAATCCTACTGGGGGCGCCATTCATAGCCTTAGCTTAGTTTATTTAAGCTAAGGCTTTTTTATGTCTTTTGATCAGAGAAAGGAAAACAAGAGAAGCTAACCGCATCGCTATTTGAGGTCGATGCTGTTGAGACGCCCCATAAAGGTCAAGATTTCGAGGTTATCTTTGTGTGCATCAAGCAAGGCTTTTTTGGTTTGCATATAAGCCGCAAGCTTGCCGTACTTGTTGATGGACCGCACCACCGTTTTGTACTTGTATTCGCCGGCGTCATTAAACTCACGCCACTTTGCAATATAACAAGTGTCACGGTTGTCTGGATCATCCAGCGTCGGATTTGGTTTGTGGACTATCTTAGGCTCCACACTGTGTGGCAACCGCGTCATTAAGTACGGGTCTTTCAATAGTCTCCGCCAAAACTTCCCCCACATCTCACGCCCGAGCTCATTACGCAGTTTGATGGCCTTCTTTAGACCTCTCTTTTCTCCAATGCGCACGAATCCGACGGAACGATGCAAAACAGTATCTTCCGGTGTGTGGATATGAATCTTAAAGGCTGTCTTGCCTTTTGAAATGAAGCGGTGTCCAGTATTTGTAATTAAATTGCTCTTAGACATAGTGCTAACTAATAACTCTATTAATAGCTAAAAGGGTAAGCAAAACTCATAGATAATTAAAGTAATAAAATACAAAACTGTAAATAGCATCAGTGTTGATTCTTTTTTGAAACATCTAAATTCAGATGTAAAAAAGCCCCAAAGAGCGAACTCTTTGGGGCATTCAGCGCTTAAGGCTTCTAACGGTCAGATAGGAGCTTATTGCTGAACTTGGTATTCGAACTCAGGAACAACAACTTCTACGCGACGGTTTTGTTCACGGCCTTCACGAGTCTCGTTTGAAGCGATTGGGTTGTTTTCACCTTCGCCACGAGCGTGAATGCGATCTGCGTCGATGCCTTTTTCTACAAGAGCGTTAGCTACAGATTCAGCACGCTTCTCAGAAACTTTTTGGTTGTAAGCCGCTGGGCCTGAAGTATCTGTGTAACCAATTACGTCAACGTTCGCTTGTGGGTACTCGTTTAGGAATGCTACTAGATCGTCTAGTTTCGCAGCGCTCTCTGGTTTAAGAGTAGTGCTGTTTAGCGCGAAGCTACCAGTACCGATTGTTTGAGTTTCGAAAGTCTTAGTTACTACTACTGGAGCAACTTCTTCTACAACCACTTCTTCAACTACTGGCTCTTCTTCTACAACAACTTCGTCGTTACCGCCGAATTTGAATGCAACGCCTAGAGTTGCAGAGTTGCCCATTGCTTTCACTGAATCGTTGCTGATGTCAGTGATTGTTTGGTATTCCGCACGTGCTGTTACGTTTTCGCTGATGTTGAATTCAAGACCAGCTGCACCTAGGTAAGAGTAGTCATCTTTACCGTCGTTCATCATTAGGTAAGCACCACCCACTTTACCGTAAAGTGCGATGTCTTCTGTGATTGGTAGGCTGAACTTAGGAGCAAGAGTGATTGCTTCTACGTGACCACCGAAAGAAGTTTGGTCGAAGTCACCTAGGTTGTCGAAACCAGCTTCTACTGAGAAGTAGTCATTCATTTCGTAACCAACAAAAGCACCTAGAGTAGAGCCATCTTTGTCACAAGCTTGACCAGCTACACAAGCGTCTTCCATCCAAGACTTACCCATCTTACCGCCCACGTATACTTCTGCGTGTGCTGCTGAAGCCATAAGTAAAGAAGCTGAAATTACCGCTGCTAGTTTTTTCATTATTGATTCCTCTAAAAGAAGTTCTCTTGTTCGTAACGAAATGCGCCGCCTGACTGACGTTGTATTTCAATTCTTTTATTCAGTTCCTTTGAGTTTGATACCGAAGTAACTTCCGACTGTTTGCATAAAAGTCACTTGGGTATGCCTCCTGGTCAGTGGTGCATATCGCTCCCTCACTGACGGCGAGCACTATAACTCCAAGAAATCCCGAGACAAATCCCAAAACTGTCAATTTAGTGTCATCGAAAAGCATGACTTAATGTGATCTAGAGCACTCTAAAGCGAGCTGCGACAATGACGCAAACGTTTGCTCGACATTTCGAAAAAGAATAGGTAAAGCAAATTAACTTCTCATTAATGAGACGATAAATGGGGAACTTTATGGATTGTGTTTTTAATTCAGAGAGATATTTCGTATGAAACAAGCAAATACGCATTTGCAAAGGTTATATTTGGATAAGTAAAACTTATCAATTTTTGAGCAACTTGATGATAAAAGAGACACAAAGGACAACCGACCTTGGTGAAATTAGGCCGTTTTCCTAGCAGAAGATACAAAAAAGCCGCGAAGTTTATCGCGGCTTTTGACTATTTATTCAGGCAATTATGCATTTGCTTCACGCTCAGCGATGAACTCAAGTGCCATCTTAATGCGAGCAACACAGCGCTCTTTGCCAATCAGTTCCATTACTGCGTCTACAGAAGGAGACTGACCGCCACCTGTTACTGCTACGCGCAGTGGCATACCGATTTTGCCCATGCCAATTTCTAGCTCTTCACATACTGCTGCGATAACGCCATCTTTGATGTTCGCTGTCGTCCACTCAGTCAGTGCTTCTGCTTTCGCTAGAGCAAGCTCTAGAGGCTCTTTAGCAACGCCGCGTAGGTGTTTCTTCGCCGCGCCCGCTTCAAACTCAGCAAAGTCTTCGTAGAAGTAACGGATTTGCTCAGCTAGCTCAACTAGCGTGTTGCAACGCTCACCCACTAGCTTGATCACTTCAATGATAGCTGGGCCGTTTGTTACGTCTAGTTTTTGTTGATCTAGGTGCCATTGTAGGTGCTGTGCAACGTACGCTGGATCTGAGTTCTTGATATAGTGGTTGTTCAACCATTGCAGTTTGTCAGTGTTGAATGCTGACGCTGATTTAGATACTGCGTTTAGGCTAAATAGGTTGATCATCTCTTCTTGAGTGAAGATTTCTTGATCACCATGAGACCAACCAAGACGCACTAGGTAGTTGTTTAGTGCTGCAGGTAGGTAACCCATATCACGGTATTGCATTACTGATACAGCGCCGTGACGCTTAGACAGTTTCGCACCGTCATCACCTAGGATCATTGCACAGTGTGCGAATGTTGGTACTGGCGCACCTAGTGCTTCGTAGATGTTGATCTGACGAGGCGTGTTGTTGATGTGGTCTTCACCGCGCACTACGTGAGTGATGCCCATATCCCAGTCGTCAACCACTACACAGAAGTTGTACGTTGGCGAACCGTCAGTACGACGGATGATCAGATCATCCATTTGTGTGTTGCTGATTTCGATACGGCCACGGATTTGGTCATCAAATACTACGCTGCCTTCTTTCGGGTTACGGAAACGGATAACACATGGATCGCCATCTTTTGCCGCTTCGTTTGCCGCTTTGATCTTTGGATGGTTCGCATCGTAACGAGGCATTTCTTTGTTTGCTTCTTGCTCTGCACGAACTTCGTCTAGCAGCTCTTTAGATGCGTAACATTTGTATGCTTTGTCTTCTTCTAGAAGCTTATCAACCATCTCGTTGTAACGATCAAAACGTTGAGTTTGGAAGTAAGGACCTTCGTTCCACTCAAGACCTAGCCATTCCATGCCTTCTAGGATCGCATCAACCGCTTCCTGAGAGTTACGCTCAAGGTCAGTATCTTCGATACGTAGAACGAATTCACCACCTTGGTTTTTAGCGTATAGCCAAGAGTAAAGTGCAGTACGCGCACCACCAACGTGTAGGTAGCCAGTTGGGCTAGGAGCAAAACGAGTTTTAACCGTCATCAGAGTTCCTTAGGGGTAATGAGCAACGAGAGGGCTCTCGTTGTAATATCAAGGATAAAAGTGGCGACATTTTACCACCGTAAGTCGATTCTACAATCCTTCCGTGTGGTTTAACGCCATAAATAGGCTTTGTTGCTTAATTCGGTGGGAAGACATGGCAGCCTAAAGTTGTTCAGTTCTTAAGCAATATACTGAGTTTCAGGCATACCAAGTCCTGTAAGCTTGTTCAGCGCTTTGATCATTGCGTAAGTCTCGCCAACCTGAGCATTGTAATTTCTTAGGCTTAATTTCCCACCTAGCAGCTGTTTTACTCGGTACATTGCTGTCTCTGATAGTGAGCGCTTGTGATAGCCATACCGCTTTTTCCACTTCTTGTTGGAGCCGTAGAGCTTTTGACAACCTACTGCTAAATTGCGAGGGT
>NZ_LNRB01000031.1:0-21439 GCF_001557945.1 Vibrio sp. CUB2
TTTATGATATCGAGGGCTTGAGAAACGTGCATAAAAAAATCCGATAAACAGGGTCTATCGGATTTTTACACACTGGAGGGATCATTCAATTGATCTGCCGATTAATGTTTAACTGATCGGCATTAGAGTGATGCTTCCCTCTTTTTCCGTAATTAGTGTTTGGAGAAATCGATGAGCACCAATAAATACAGCGCCAGATTTCAGATGATGGGCACCTTTATCGATTTGGTGGTGTATCACTCGAATGGTGAGCAACTGATAAGAGAAGCCTACGCGCAACTCGCCGATTACGCAGAGCGATTTACGGTCAATCAATCCGACTCTGAGTTAATGCGCGTCAACCAAAATGCGGGCATTGCGCCTGTGGTGGTAGCGCAGGATCTATTTGACCTGATTAAGCTTGCTAAACAGCACAGTGAAGACACAAGAAACCCTTTTAACGTTGCTATTGGCCCTTTAGTAAAAGCGTGGCGAATTGGTTTTAAAGATGCCAAAGTGCCATCTCATGACGTGATTACCGACAAGTTATCCTTGGTTGATCCGACCAAGATCATTTTGAATGAAGATGACCACTCGGTGTTCTTAAGTCAGAAGGGGATGGAGATAGACTTGGGCGCGATTGCTAAAGGTTACTTCGCTGATCAGGTAAAGAACAAACTGGTTGAAGCAGGCGTACGAAGCGGTTTTATCAGTTTGGGTGGGAACGTACTGACTATCGGTCATTCGCCAGATAACAGCAACAAAGCATGGAATGTGGGCATTCAGAACCCATTATCAGAGCGTGGTGACGTCGTTCGCGTCGTACCTTTACAAGGCATGTCGATGGTGACATCGGGTATCAATGAGCGATTTTTTGAATCCAACGGGCAGCGTTACCATCACTTGTTGGATGCCAAGACGGGGATGCCAATCTCAACCGATATCGCCAGTTTGACGATCATCTCTCGCCTGTCTGTCGATGGTGAAATTTGGAGTACCGCCGGCTTTTTATCAAGCGTAGAAGAATCGATGTCGTACCTAAATCAGCAACAGGGTATCGAGGCAGTGGTTGTTTCAAAACAAGGTGAAGTGCACGTCACACAAGGGCTGATGGATTATAAAGGCTGTATTTTATTGCGCGAAGAGTCAGTTCTGGAAGAGTAAGATGAGGCATAGGTTCAAACCTGCCTCATATCATTAACTTATCGAGTTAGCGTTAATCGTCCGCACCGCATTTAGCGCACTCTTCGTACGTGCGTTCGCCTTCACTGATAACAACATAACTACCCACACATTGGTCACATAGCGCCAGTTTTGGGTAGGCAATTTTCTCTTTCTTAGACGTCGTGTCGCCTTCAGTTACGTAGTATTTTCGCATTGTCATGATTCATCAGCTAGAACAAGGGCGGCATTATATCCGGAATTGATGAGGAATGGCGATAATATCGCATTACGCCACCGACTCTATCTCACTCGGATATTGGTTGTTCAGCCAAGCTAGAGCATCTAACCAGAGATCGTCTTCATGTTTCTTACGGAAGAAGCCAAAGTGTCCAACTTTGGTACCCAGTTGTTTAGTTTTCACTGTCTCTATTTCGACGTTCGCATTGCTGTAAAAGCTGGCAAGCTGATGGACGGATTTTGGCGGTGCAAAGTCCATATCATCATCGATCAGTTTGAACTTAATATCACAGGTCATTTGCTCGAAATTTTCGCGGATTGGTGTGCCGTTTTCATCAATGATGTAGTGCGGATCGCGACCCCAGTATGCCCATTGTTTGGCAATGCATTCAGGGAGAGCTTCGCCACCAAGAAAGACTCCCGGAACTTTGCCAAACAGCGTTGATAACACTGGAACGGCGAAATACCACATGGCAAACATGCGCGGTTTAGCAATGCCTTCCCAATTTGCCCAATATCCGCTTTGAGAGGAAACACAGTAAACACTTTTAAATATCGTGTTGTTTGCCGCTAAACCTAAGATCTGACCGCCAACGCTGTGCCCAATACAGTGCCAATCGAGTGCAGGGTGATGGGTTGTCGCCCAATCAATGACGGTAGCCAAGTCCTTTTCTCCCCATGCTTGCATTGTTAAGCGAGGATCGCGCGTATCTTGAATGGCGGATTGACCAATACCACGATAGTCATAGGTCACCACAAAATAACCATTTTGCGCGAGGAATTGAGCAAAACGTTGATAATAACTTTGCTTAACTGCGGTAGCTGCGTTGATGATGATGCCAGCTTTTACCTCGCTTTCTGGATAGAAAACTCTGGCATGGATGGAGAGCGCATCAGGCGTTTTCAGTACTAATTCATTATTCATTGTCGTTCTGACTTGTTGTTATTGAATTGTTAACTTACCTTGATTCAATCTTTGGTGAGTTTCAATGAATCAAAGAAATACAAGCGGATGAGTTTGAAGTAACTCAAGTTTTGCGAGACATCACTCGTTATTGTATTGGTAAGGGGCGAGTGAACTGAACGGTCTTGGCTGAATAGTGAAATAGGTGACAAACAAAAAGGAAAGCGACATGAAGGCGGCTTTCCTTTGTTCTTCGTGGGTAGAGTGTCTAGGGACTAGCTCAATAGATCCACGATTGCTTTACCTACGCCGTGTGCGCTCGTTGGGTTTTGACCTGTGATGACTCGGTCGTCCACGACCACAAGCTCTTGCCATGGTTGCACTTTGGAATAACGCGCTGCGCTGCGTGCAAGGGACTCTTCCAATAGGAATGGGATGTCGTTGATGGTGCCGAAGTCTATCTCTTCTTCGCGAGTGAAACCTGTTACTGATTTAGACGCAAGTAGCTTTTCGCCATTGCTAAGCGTGATAGGGAGAAGAGCGCCAGGACCATGACAAACTGCTGCCACAATACCGCCATCTTCATAGTGTTTTGCAGAAATCTTGGCAAAATCTTCGTTGCTCGCCAGGTCTGAAAGAAGACCAAAACCACCCGGATAGAAGATCGCATCGTAGTTGTCACCGTTGATTTGTGACACTGGAATCGTGTTGTTGATGCGGTTCTGGAAATCATCATCTGCCAAGATTTTCTCGTTTACTGCGTCGCCTTCGATGTCGGTTCCGTACAGTGGTGCTTGTCCACCTTTGATAGAGGCAATGTCGTAATCGAAGCCAGCACCCAGTAGCTCGCTAAGGGCATGAGTGAGCTCTGGCGCGTAAGTTCCGTTTGCTTGGTCAGTTTCACCAAGGGTCGCATGGTTCGTCACAATGATGAGTACTTTCTTCATGATGGTTTCCTTTTTGGCTTACGTGTATTTGTTGAACACCTTCATACTAATTGCTAAACAAATAAGTGATAATACGATTAATTGGCAAAACATTATTGCTATATAGCAAAGGTAAGTATGGACAGTTTTGAAGGCATCAATGAGTTTGTTACGGTTGCTGAGAGCTTAGGGTTTTCTGCAGCGGCAAAACAGTTAGGTTGCAGTACCAGTCACGTCAGTCGCCAAGTCACAAGATTAGAAGAGCGATTAGGTGTCGCTTTGTTAGCACGTTCGACAAGAATGGTGAGTTTAACGGAAGCAGGGCAAGCGTATTATCAGCAGTGTAAAGAGTTGGTGATTGGGCTTCAGCAAGCCAATGAACAGCTCACCACGCAGCAAACTCAATTGAGTGGTACGTTACGCGTGAGTGCCGCTGGTGCGTTTTCTGAGAACCATGTAGCGCCTGCCTTGATGGCGTTTGCCAAGCAACATCCTAATCTCACGGTAGAGATCAACTTCAATACCAGCATGGTCAACTTTATTGAAGATGGTTTCGATTTTGCCATTCGTTACGGCAGGTTGAGTGATTCAGGCTTGGTTGCGAGAAAGTTGGTGGATCGTCCCATGGCAGCGGCAGCCAGTCAGCGTTATCTCGATGAACATGGTTTACCAACGCACCCTGAGCAACTCAAGCGTCATAGCTGCATCATTGCCAATAAGGACGTTTGGTTGTTTGAAAAAGACGGCAAGCCTTTAGATGGCGTAAAAGTGCAGGGCAGATGGAAGAGCAATAACGCACACACGGTCTTGCAAGCTTGTGCAGAAGGATTAGGTGTGGCGTACTTACCGAAGAGCAGTTTCAACGATGCTATTTCGTCTGGTCGTTTGGTGCCAATCCTAGAGCCCTATTGGGGAAGCGGTAACAGCAGCTGGATTGTGTATCAGAATCGTCACTTTTTGCCTCTACGAGCGCGATTGGCTATCGATTTTCTACTTGAACATTTTGCCGATTGGCAGGAGTAATGATGCTCTGCCAATCGGTTTGTTTATCCATTCATTAGACCGTCAACATACTAACGTTTCTACATGTTTTGATAGCTCGGTCCGCCGCCACCTTCAGGTGCTTTCCATGTGATGTTTTGCGAAGGATCTTTGATGTCACAGGTTTTGCAATGCACGCAGTTTGCGGCATTGATTTGAAATGTTCGCTCGCCTTCGACTTCTACCACTTCATACACGCCAGCAGGACAGTAGCGCTGGCTTGGCTCATCAAATTTCTTCAAATGGACTTGAATCGGAATATGAGGATAGGCGAGTTGTAAGTGGCAAGGCTGATTTTCTTCGTGTTGTGTACCAGACAAAAATACCGATGAAGGTTTATCGAAGCTGATTACACCATCTGGTTTCGAGTATTGAATAGGTAGGCACTCATCAATTGGTTTCAGCTGTTCATGATCGTGCGAAGTATCAGTGATCGTCCACGGTATTGGTTTCTTAACCAGAGGCTGCCATAGATTGTGTTCGAAGGTGGAAAGTGCTCCGCCGAGTACGCTGCCGAATTTGTGAATGTTCGCACCAAAGTTACGTGTGCCACTAAGTTCTTCATACAGCCATGAATCTTCAAACTTGGTTTGGTAATCCGGTTCCGAATTGGATTGTGTGAATGCTTCCGCAATGGCTTCTGCGGCTAATAAACCGGATTTCATCGCAGTATGGCTGCCTTTGATCTTAGCGACGTTTAAGGTACCCGCATCACAACCAATCAATAAACCGCCGGGGAATTGCTGTTTCGGCAGAGAAGGCAACCCACCTTTCGCAATGGCTCTTGCGCCGTAAGCGATGCGTTGAGCGCCTTTCAAATGTTGTTCGATAACAGGGTGGTGCTTAAAGCGTTGAAATTCGTCAAACGGACTCAAGTAAGGATTGCTGTAATTCAAGTCGACAATAAGCCCGACGGCGATTTGGTTGTTCTCCATGTGATAGAGAAAACCGCCCCCCGTGGTGTTGGATTCACTCAGAGGATACCCTGCAGAATGAATCACGCTGCCTGATTGATCTTTGACATCGGCAGGTAACTCCCAAATCTCTTTAAGCCCGAGTGCATAATGTTGCGGTTGTTTATCATCGTCTAAACCAAATCGTTGAATGAGTTCTTTTCCTAGATGACCTCGGCACCCCTCGGCGAATACGGTGTATTTGGCTTTTAGCTCAATACCGGCTTCAAAGTTGGGTTTGGCTTCTCCGTTCTTGTCCAAGCCCATGTCGCTGGTGTTTACCCCTGTAACAGCGCCAAATGCATCGTAGTTAATCGTGGATGCAGCGAAACCGGGATAGACCTCAACGCCAAGCGATTCTGCTTGTTCTGCTAACCAACGACACAAGTTCGCCAAGCTAATGACGTAGTTGTTTTCGTCATTGTGCATTGGGTTGGGAGTAAGAAAGTGGGGAACACGAATGTGATTCAGGTCTGTGGTTAGGTACAAGAAGGCATCGTTTTTTACCGCGGCGGAAAGCGGTGCGCCAATGCTTTGCCAATCAGGAAGGAGTTCGTCTAATGCACGCGTTTCGAATACCGCGCCAGATAAGATATGTGCACCAACTTCTGAGCCTTTCTCGACCACACAAATAGACAGCGGTTCACCCTCACGTTCTTGGTTGAGTTGCGCTAAGCGGCATGCTGCACTCAAACCTGCAGGTCCGGCGCCAACAATCACCACATCAAATTCCATGCATTCTCTTTCCATCTTCTTGCTTCCTTTGTGCGAAACCTTTCTTTGTGTTTCAGGTGCTTCTTCTATTACGCAGTGCTCGTATAAAGAACTATAGTCCAGTTGACGTAAACGTAAACTAAACTAAGCTAAAATGGTAACGTCATAGGGCGTGATAAAGATTTTGAGTGACAATGTCACAATGCGTTTTTTATTAGCAAGGTGATGAAAAGCAAGAGCTTTAACACAAATCTTCGTCACGCATGACCCAATTGCTAGGACGCGTATCGCTTTGCGATCTGCTAGGAGGGAATGTGAAAGTACTGGTTGCGATTAAACGTGTAATTGACCCTTACGTTAAAGTAAGAGTCAAATCTGATGGTTCCGGCGTGGAAACCAACAACGTGAAGATGACGATGAACCCATTCTGTGAAATCGCGGTGGAAGAGGCAGTACGCCTTAAAGAAGCTGGGGTAGCAGAGGAGGTGTTGGTGGTGTCGATTGGTGACACCAGTTGTCAGGAACAATTGCGCTCAGCGCTCGCATTAGGTGCGGATCGTGCGATTCATATTGATGTTGAACAGTCACCAGAACCGCTTGCGGTCGCCAAGTTACTCAAAGCTGTGATGGAGCAAGAGCAGGCTCAATTGGTGCTTCTGGGTAAACAGTCAATCGATACGGATAACAACCAAGTCGCGCAAATGATGGCGGCACTGACGAATCGTCCGCAGGGGACATTTGCATCGGAAGTGAAAGTAGAAGGGGAAACGGTTCTGGTTACGCGAGAAATCGATGGTGGCTTAGAAACTGTGAAACTGGATCTGCCTGCGATCATCAGTACGGATTTGCGATTAAATGAACCGCGTTATGCCTCGCTACCGAATATCATGAAAGCGAAGAAGAAGTCGTTATCGGTAATGACGCCAGACTTCTTTGATGTGAGTGTCGAACGCTCTCAGCAAGTGCTAGAAGTCATGACGCCGCCTGCCCGTAAAGCCGGTGAGATGGTTGGCAGTGTGAGTGAGTTAGTCGACAAGCTCAAAAATGAAGCGAAAGTGATTTAGGAGGCATAACCATGGAAAACAAACCGTTAGCAACCTTGATCGTGGTGGAGCACGACAACCAATCACTTTCAGTCGATACATTACGTGCGTTGAGCGCGGCTTCTCAAATTAAACAAAACGGTGCCTCTTTGCTGGTCACCGCCTTGTTAGTCGGGCATCAATGCGGCTCAGTATTGAATGAGTTGAAGTGTGCAGAGGGCATCTCACAGATCATTGCGATTGATGCTGCTGAATATCAGCATGCATTGGCAGAAAACTTGTCTACCTTGATTGCCGAAGTTGGTCGAGATTATTCGCATATCCTAGCTCCCGCGAGTACCTTCGGTAAGAACCTGATGCCCCGTGTCGCTGCCTCACTGAATGTTGGGCAGTTGTCAGATGTGATTGCGATTGAATCGCTCGATACGGTTATTCGCCCCATTTATGCCGGTAATGCGTTAGCCAGAGTTCGTTCGGACGATGCTACCAAAGTGATGACGGTTCGAAGCTCTGCGTTTGACGCAATTGCTGTGTCTGATTCACCAGCAGTAGAGAATGTTGTGACGTTAGAAACGGTCATTAAGGCAGAGTACAGTGAGTTTGTTTCACAGCAAAAAGCAGAAAGCGAAAGACCAGAGCTACCAGCAGCAAACGTTGTAGTCTCGGGTGGTCGTGGGTTAGGCAGCAAAGAGAATTTCGCGCTGGTGGAACAGCTTGCCGATAAGCTTGGTGGTGCAATTGGCGCATCACGCGCTGCGGTAGACGCAGGCTTTGTCTCTAACGATTTGCAAGTAGGGCAAACGGGTAAGATTGTCGCGCCTCAACTGTACATTGCCGTGGGTATTTCCGGGGCGATTCAGCATTTGGCTGGGATGAAGGATTCTAAGGTGATTGTGGCGATCAACAGTGATCCTGAAGCGCCAATCTTCCAAGTTGCAGACTATGGTTTGGTTGGTGATTTGTTTGAGATTATGCCGGAGTTGCTGGAGAAGGTTTAAGTTCGGTATTTGTCGGGCGTCATTCCCTAGAGCGAAGAATGAGCGAGTAGGGAGTCTCTCTTTAAATTCATCCTCAAAACAAAGGGCTTCCAATCGGAAGCCCTTTATTATTCGTGACAAGCGTTCTCTAAACACTCGGTTTTCTCAAGTGTTCTGCCAGTACTTTTGTGAACCTTGCTGCTTCACCGCCCGTACATGCTCGGTGGTCAAACGTAATCGACAGCGGCATGGCTTTCACTGCTACAGCTTGTCCGTTTCGAATTACAACCTTCTCAATGATTCGACCTGCACCGACAATCGCGACTTGTGGCGGCGTGACCACAGGTGTTGCGTAAATGCCTGCAATTGCGCCAAAGTTTGAAAGCGTAATGGTGGCGTGCTGTAACTGCTCACGACCGATCTTGCGTTCACGTATGCCTTGCACGGTTTGGTCCAACCAACGGCGCACCTCTTGTGGTTCGTATTCATCAGCGTGTCGCAGAACTGGCACGTACAAACCGTGTCGGCTGTCTACGGCGATACCAATATTCACCGTGCTGTGGACACAACGCGTCATGGTTTCGGCATCGAACCATGCATTCATGGCTGGCTCTTCCTGACACGCATGCACGATCGCTTGGACCAGACGAATACTGATGTCTTCACCTTGCTTCCAGCCATCTAAGACAGCTTCCTCAGTAATGGTCACTGCCGCGACATTGTGATGGGATTCCGCCATGGTCGACACCATGGTTCGGCGTGCGCCTTTGAGTACTTCTGTACCGGGACGTTGTTTGCCTGCTTCATCGTAGATGTCGGCATCGACGATCAAACCATCCGGACCGCTACCTTTAACTAACTCCAAATCCACACCCAGTTTCTTCGCTAATAAGCGAGCAGAAGGAAGCGCAGTGATAAGGTTATCAGGCGATGGATTGTGTTCGCCCCCAATCCAGAAATCATCCACATTCACGCTGTGCGCATGTTGGGAGACATTACCAACCACGGTTGCTGCGTCGGCAGTTTGTTTCTGTTCGGAGACCGTTCGCTCTGCGCCCGTTTCATCGATTTCCAGAAGTAGAGCACCAATGTTGATTACATCGCCTTCTTCGCCATGGCGACTCACGATACGGCCGCCATAAGGAGCAGGGACGTCTACGGTCGCCTTTGCGGTTTCGACGGTAAGCACCACTTGATCGAGCTTGACCATATCACCGACACTAATATGCCATTTCACAATTTCTGACTCAGCGAGACCTTCGCCGAGATCGGGTAAGTTAAACGTCTTCATTTCCAATCCTCCACGAGTTCGCGCGCGGCGAGCACAATGTCTTCTTCCTGAATCATGTAATAATCTTCGTTGCGGTAGTACGGCATGATGGTATCCATACCTGTGACACGTTTTGGTGGCGCTTTGAGTAGGCACATCGCATGTTCTGCGGTTCTGGCTAACAGCTCTGAGCCGACACCACAGGTTTTGCTGGCTTCATGTACCACCAAGAGGCGTCCGGTTTTCTCTAGCGAACGGAAGATGGTCGCGGTATCAATGGGTTTGATGCTGGCTAAATCAATCACCTCAACTTCGATACCTTGATTGGACAGCGTTTGAGCCGCTTGCAGTGATTCGACAACACACGCTCCCCAAGTCACTAACGTAATGTCGCGACCTTTGCGAAGGGTAAAGCAAGTGTCGAGAGGTAGTGCTTCTCCGTTATCTACCACTTCAGATTTCACTGTGCGATAGATACGTTTTGGCTCAAAGAACATCACCGGATCGTTGCTACGAATAGCTGCTAGGAGCAAACCATAAGCGCGTTGCGGTGATGAAGGAATCACAACCTTAAAGCCTGCAGTGTGAGCAAATAACGCTTCGACACTTTCAGAGTGATGCTCTGGTGCGTGAATACCACCACCAAAGGGCGCGCGGAACACTGCAGGGCAGGTGAGTCGACCACGAGTACGGTTACGCATTCTTGCTGCGTGACACATCAAATGTTCCAATGCAGGGAAGACAAAGCCTTGGAATTGAAACTCTGCTACAGGTCGTAACCCTTGCGTAGCCATGCCGACAGTGACACCGCCAATAAGCGCTTCAGCTAAAGGTGTGTCGATAACCCGCTTAAGACCGTATTTTTGTTTGAGTCCTACAGTCGCGCGGAATACACCGCCGTTATCACCCACATCTTCGCCAAGGACGATGACATTCGGATCGTGTTCCATTTCATGGTGCAGTGCGAGGTTCACTGCTTCAACTAACGTGAGTTCAGCCATGTTTCCCTCCCTGCATTCGCATTGCTTTGTTGATTAGCTCATCCCTTTGCGCATGAAGCTCTTGGGGTAGGGATTCATAAAGGAAATCGAAGCCCGTTTCAGGCGCTTGATTCGGCATGTTGAGATAACGTTCAACGGCGAGTTCAACTTGTTCTTTACAGTGGGCTTGCCACTCTTGCTCTTTCTCGTTACTCCAAACGCCTTGATTGGTGAGAAAAGCTTTAAGTCGACGAACGGGTTCATATTGCCAAGCAGTTTGAACCTCGTCCTCGTTACGATAGCGGGTCGCGTCGTCGGCGGTGGTGTGATCGCTCAGGCGGTAACTTATTGCTTCAATTAACGTTGCGCCTTTGCCTTTTCTGGCTCGTTCGAGGGCAGTCATTGTTGCATCAAACACCGCGACGACATCGTTGCCATCCACCGTAATACCGGGGATGCCAGCACCTTTGGCTTTTTCTGAGAGAAATTCCGCAGCACATTGCAAACTGCGCGGCACGGAAATCGCCCATTGGTTGTTGTTCACCACAAAGACTAATGGGATGTTCCAAGCGCCCGCACAGTTAATGGATTCAAGGAAGTCGCCTTTGGAAGTGCCGCCATCGCCGCACATCACCAAAGCCGCATCGTGATTGCCTTGGATTTTCAGTGCTGCTGCAACACCAACGGCATGGGTACACTGGGTTGCGATTGGGACACAGAAGGGAAGATCTTTGCTAGGAAAAGGGCTGCCTTCGGGAGCGAAGTCGCTGCCGCGTTCATCGCCTCCCCAGTATTGCAGGTTCTTTTCCATTCCTATACCACGACACCACATGGCGGGCATATCGCGATAATAAGGAACAAACACATCACTGGCTTTCAACGCTCTGCCTACCGCTATCCCAACGGCTTCCGAGCCAAGGTGTGATGGGTAGGTGCCTAATTTACCAGTGCGCTGCAAGGCAACGGCTTTGTTATCGTAGGTGCGAGTTAATATCATGTCTTGATAAAACCCGACCAATATTTCGAGATCAGCCCAGTTGGGTAGTTGGCTGACGAGGTTCCCATCATGGTCGATAAACCGATGCATGGGTAATGCCTGAACGTTCATCTCAAGCTCCTTTTGACGCTGCGGGTCTTTTGGACTGCAGCTGCTCATTATTTCGATCTCAGCCTGTATGGGTACTCAGGCTTTGATATCAGCGCAAAAGGTCATACCTAGGATTGCAGTTGTTTTGATAGTTATCGACGCTTTTGGTGCTCGTCTCTCTAACAAAAGTGTGTTCTGGTAAAACACAAGGCGTCATTTATTACTGCTGTTTACACCGCCTAATCCAGTGATGAATCTTGGTATAACCAGATACAGTAAGTGTAAACAAATTGTTAAATTATGCTTTAATTTGAGTTGTAACCCACAGTAAAGTTTCGCTTACACCGTACTTTTCTAGGATAAAATACTGCTTTTTTGAATTGTACGTTTTCGAAGTTGAAGGGAATCACTGAGTTTGACAGGAAATTTGTAATAAAATTATGCTGTAAAATTCGACAGGTCGAGTGATTTATCAACCATATTCGCGCAGATCCAGTAACACGTTAATCTCTCCGTCACGCTTTGACGATAGATTTGAATTTGTCGCTTCCCTCGATAGTTGAATGCAGGTAGTGTGGCGACTAATGAAAGTCAGTGATACGCATGGAGAAGTTATGTACCACATTCATGTTTACTTCCCGCTTCAGCAGCAGGATAAAGCTCAAGCCTTGAATGAGATCATTCGTCAAGAACGCCAAGATGTCTTGCGCGTTTTCCCTTTAGTGTGCAAGTTGGTTGGTCCACATAAGATGCCGATGTTTGAGCTGCATGTTGAATCTATAAGTGATGAGTTTATCGCATGGCTTGATACCATTCGTGGCGGTTTTTCGGGTTTGATTCATCCAGTCAGTGACAACGAGCTGCGTGATCATACCGAGCGTGCGATTTGGCTAGGTCGTGAGCTTGGCGTATTTGAAGAAAAGCTCGAAGCATAATTCGTTTGGGTAGAACGTTTCTTTCCCTCCTGTTTGGTCTATCCAGATTCAGCAATTCCGTCCATCGTGTGCTAAACCTTAATAACGGTAGTGATAAAGTCGTCACTGCCGTTTTGAGTACATTTATGATGTTTAACAATGCATTAAAACAAGATTAAGCACAAAAACAGGGAAGTGCAGTTTACGACCCCAACGCCATTGGCAGTGGAAAAGGACATTTCTGGAGGGGAAAGGGTATGCTTACAATACTCTTAGTAGCACTTGCGCTGTATATTTTCTGGTTGCTGTTTCGTAACGGTCCTGCGTTTGCAGAGCGAGTGCCGAACAAAAAACGTAACTGGGTCGGACCCACGTCAAATCAAAAAGAATGGCAGGGCTATTGCTCCGAGGTCTTTCAGCCATTCAGTTCTCAAACCACCTTTTATGCCATCGCATATTTCGCCAACTTTGTCGCTGCGGCAAACGCCATATCATGGTCGATAGTGTACGAGGGCGATTACTCCGTCATCATCAGTCGCTTTGGCAGCTACTTCATTCTCAACACGCACGATGCCTTGGTGATCTCTGGGTTTGTCGCACTGGCTTGTTTCATCATTAATTGGCAAATGGCGGTACACTGCGCGGGGATCATGAGCCAGTATTTGGTGCGAATCTTAATCATCAATCGTACGCGCTTCGTTGCGATTAGTTTGGTGTTCTGCAGTTACTTTGCCTACCTGCTGACTGTCGGCATTTTCTGGTTGTTCCACGACGGATACTCTATTTGGCATGGGCTTACGCTCACTCCGGTATTTCTGCTGTTGGCTTTGTTGCTTGCGGTTGTGTTGCCATCAATGAAGAAAGAACCTGTCGAGAAAGAGTAAGCGCCACTTATTTCATTGAGTTGCGGTAGTAATTCCACTGAGGTTGAGGTAGGATTGCCGACCTTTTTTTCGTCAGTGGGAGGACTTATGTATATCGGCTTTGACTACGGCACCGCGAACTGTTCGGTGGCGAAAATGGAACAAGGTGAACCGCAACTTTTAAACCTTGAAGGGAATAGCCCTTACATTCCTTCCACCCTTGCTGCACCAACGCGTGAGTCGGTGTCTGAACACTTGTTCCGCCATCGCAGTATCAAACCTTTCGATCAGGTTGGTGAGCAGGTTTTGCGTCGCGCGATCAACCTCAATCGTGAAGAAAGCATTGAACTTGAGCCAGAAGACATGGCGTTTGGTCAAGCGGCATTGAATCGCTACTTGGAAGATCCTCGCGATATCTATTACGTGAAGTCACCAAAGTCTTTCCTCGGTGCTTCTGGTCTGCGTGATGTTCAGCTGAGTTTCTTTGAAGATCTGGTTTGCGCCATGATGGACAACATCAAAGCGAAAGCAGAGAACAGTGCGCAGCAAATTATTACTGATGCAGTGATTGGTCGTCCGATCAACTTCCACGGTCGGGGTGGTGAGACGGCGAACATTCAAGCGGAAGGCATTCTTTTAAGAGCAGCAAAACGTGCTGGTTTTCAGAACATCGAATTCCAATTTGAACCGGTAGCCGCAGGTCTGGAATACGAAGCGACGCTAACCGAAGATAAAACCATACTAGTGGTTGATATCGGTGGTGGTACGACAGACTGTTCTTTGATTCAAATGGGACCATCTTGGCGAGGTAAAGCCGACCGTACAGCAAGTCTGCTGGCGCACAGTGGTCAGCGTATTGGTGGTAACGATTTGGATATCGCCTTGGCGTTCAAACAACTGATGTACCCATTCGGTATGGAGAGCAAGATGGAATCGGGCATCATGATGCCAACCACGCAGTTCTGGAACCCAATTGCGATCAACAATGTGGAAGCGCAAAGCGATTTCTACTCACGTGAAAACTTATCGGCGTTGAAACTGCTGCACAAGCAAGCGCAAGAGCCTGAGAAACTGGCTCGTTTGTTAGAGGTTTACCATGAGTCGCTAGGCTACAACATCGTGCGTCGCGCAGAAGAAGCCAAAGTCGCGTTGTCTGACCAAGCGACTTACCGTGCGGGCATTAACTTGTTGTCTGAGTTGATTGAAGTCGATGTTCAACGTGATGAGATGATTGAAGCGATTGAATCACCGAAGAATAAGATGACTGCTTTGGTTACTGAAGCAGTAGAGCAAGCGGGCGTAAAACCGGATGCGATCTTTATGACTGGTGGTTCGGCACGTTCACCTATTTTGCGTGATGCAGTGCAGACAGTATTGCCAAACATTCCAGTGGTGAGTGGCAACTACTTTGGTTCGGTCACCGCAGGTCTAGCGCGCTGGGCAGAGGTTTGCTTTAAGTAAGACTGAGCGAGGAACGAGCGAGTAGGGAATCTCTAAAGTGCACATCAGTACAACCAAATGTGCACACGACTAGAATCATAGGTACCAAAAGCAAAAGAGCTCGCTGAAGTAGCGGGCTCTTTTCGTTTAGGCGATTAGTGATGGTGCGTGTGCTTTTCCATATGGTCTTTCTTCTCCACCGCCATTTCTACTTCCACTTTACCTGCTTTTTTGAACGTCAAAGTCACAGGGAAACGGTCGCCTTTTTTTAGCGTTTGGGTTGGGTTGAAGATCATGAGATGGAAGCTGCCTGGCTTGAATTCCACTTTCTGCTGAGGCTCTACCACGACTTCATCAATCTTAATCATCTTCATCATGCCGTCTTCTTTTGTGTGAGTATGAATCTCCACACGGTCAGCAATCGGTGTTGAAGCCGCAATCAGCGCGTCATCAGCTTCACCTAGGTTACTTAGCTGGAAGAAACCGCCAATTACTGGTGCATTTGGAGGCGCTTCGCGGCTCCAAGGATGATCGATGTGAATCTTGCCTGCTTCGTATTCGTGAGCAAGGCTGAGTGGGCTTGCCAATAAAGTGACAAGAGCGATGGCTGTGGTTTTCATCAGTTTGATCATTTGTGTTTTCCTTTTTAAATCTGGCTGTTCTGTATCGATTCTTCGATAGGATTAATACGTTATGTTTATTTACCGACTACTTCGTTGAGTATTTAGGTGTGGAAAACACAAGGCGGAGACTGCTTGGGCGCTACATATTTGTATACTTTTCTTCCGCAAGCTGCGAAATGATAGGGAGTGAAAACGTGCTTGGTGCGTCTTAACCAAGAGAGCGTGGTCAGATACAGACCGAACGCGATAGCGATAAAGAATTGCGCCGCTTGTAATAATGGACATTCAAACAGAAAGCCATCGTGCAGGTTAAGATCTTGAACAAATTCAGAATTGGGCAGTGCGTTGGCTTCAATCAGTTCGTTAATATCCACCCATTTAAAACCATCAGCGGTACACAGCAACACCTTTTCATCTTGAACTTGGTTTAGCCAATTTTCGCTGTGGATTTGCGTAGGGTTCAGTGCCGCAGTAGAAGTTAGGTACAGCTGAAACAGCACAGCGATGATGATCATGACTGCGCTTATCGCTTTCTTTCCATGCTGTGTTCTGAGTGTGTCCATACGACTTTTTATTATGAAGCGGAGATACGCTAATTGGCTGTAAGACTATGTTTCGGCGCAGGATAGTAACAAACGAACATTAAATTGTAATCGCGAGTTTATAAAAAGGTGATGTGAGTGTGTTTTATTTGTTTTGCGGTTTTTTATTCTGAGAACACATATCGCAAAGATTTATCGTTCCGGAAGCTTTCAAACCTATTGGTGCGCTGAATGTCGCAAATTGAGTTGGTGATTTTGCGTGCTAGAATCGCACTGATTCAATTCAAACTGATTATCTATTCCTCACTTGTTTTCCATTAACGGAATTATGACAGTAATTTAATAAAGGATACGGTATTCTCCGCACCTTTGTAGTTGCTTGAAGCGCCCGTCACATAAGGGCTGCGGAATCTTAAGAAATTTCTCCAATGAAATACGAACAACAGATCGGATATCGATATCCTAAAGGTCGATTTGCTATTGTGAGCGTGTACGCGTTTACTGGCGCTGCGATTTTAGCATCGACTATTTTTTCTCTTTTACTGTTTTTGTCGATTGACGAAAACCCAATGATGCAGGCGCTATTTGGCGGTCTGGCCATCATCTTTGAAGCAGGCAAGTTTTACGCTTGGTATGAATACGGTGAGCGTCGCGCGCACAGAAACTACACTGGAGCCCTCACGGCGTTAGTGTTCTATTTGGTGCTTGCCGCTATTTCTATTGGCGGCAGTATCGGTGGTATCAATAGTGCGACCAACAGCGCCCAAAGTCATATCTCTGTAGAACAAGCGAAAGTGGAAGCCTACAACCGTCAGATTGCGTCAATCGATAAGCAGATTGAACTGAACAACATGGCAGCGCAAAAGTACATTGAGATGGAGCGTATCGCGACTGGCGTAACGCGCATTCAAGAGCAGAACAAGAAGCTACGTGAAGAGCAGCAACGTTTGGCAACAGAGCGAGATAGCTTACCGCCAGTGGCACAAGGTTCTGTAATTGGTCTGATCGACAGCTTAGCGAAAGCATTTGGAACGACCTCTTCTCAAGCGCAGTTGGGCTTGGTGGTGTTCTTATCTATCCTGTTGGATTTCTTTGCTGCTTTCTTTGTGGGCTTGATTGGTGAAGAGAATCGCTTCCGTCATTTCTTCCGTCGTAACGATGGTATAACGCTCGCAAACGTCCGAGATATTGACCCAGAGCCTGCGGGGTACCTGCCTCACATCAAAGAGGAAGCTGAGCCTGAGGCGCAACAAGAGCTTGAACCAGAAGAGCCAAAAACGTTATTAGAGCAGGTGAGTGATGCGTTAAAAGGTCACCAAATTACTTGCACCAAAAAAGCGGTGGCGAAGCAGTTCAGGCTCTCGGCAGAAGAAGTCGACAAAGTGTTTGAAGAACTGGCCGAACTTGGTTTAGTCGGTAAGAAAGCCAACCACCATTACCACTGGATTGGTCAAGCGGAAGTGGCTTAAGTATCGCGAACGAAAAACAAAAGAGCGTCCAGATGGACGCTCTTTTTATTCGATTACTTTATACCTATATTCACTTCAAACCAATAGACACAAATCGATTCACATCAGACTGAGATTAATCTGTGATGATCTTCTTGGTCGTGTTTTTAATTGGTTTCTTTTCTTTCTCTGGCATGGCCGCATCAACGGCTTTCCCAGCAAGCCCCTCATCCGGTAGCGCTTCTTTACCAGCTTCTACCGTCGTGTCTTTTAAGGCTTCTTTTGGTGTGCATCGACCACCGACACCCACAACCGCTTTAGTGGCTGTTGCTTTAGCTGCTTTTTCTGCATCACAGTCTGGGTCCAAAACACCTGCGTGCGCAGAGGTTGCGCCGAATAGGAGAAGAAGTAGGGCAAGGTTACGTTTGTTCATTACAGTTACCGTCTTCGTGTAAACATGAATTAAGTGTAACTGAGTGATGTGAGTTTGCAGGAAAAGAAAAGTGCCGCCGAAGCGACACTTGCGAGTTTCTGTTGTAATTTCGGAACTTTAGTCGTTCGCGAGTTCAATTTCTCTTGCGATATTTTGATCGTTAATTACTACGCCATCGACTTCGATCGTCGCACCATCTAATTGTGCTTCTTGCACGCCATCGAGCTGGGTATTGGTATCAATCACCACCGTTTTGGTTTGGAATTCTGGCCCATGATCGTTTTGGCAGGCCAGCACGAAAGTTCGGGAGTTTGCGTCGTAACTGTTTACAAAGCCTGTGCACTCAAAAGACTCCAATCGCTCTGGTGTGTTGTCGCTGTTTGTCGCCGCGAAACTGCTTGCTGAAGCACAAGCACCGAAAAGCATAATTAGAGGCAGTGTCATTTTACGCATTATTAATCCCTCATTTGGTCATACGTATCTGTTGTAAAAATTGAAAAGAAAAGACGATACGAGAGAGGGAAGAAGCACCACGAAGGCGGTGCTTCTTAGTTGTGTTTGTTGTACTTAATTCGATTTAGTCGTCGTGGCCTTCTGCTTCCACTTCACGTGCGATGTTTTGGTTGTTGATGATGACACCTTCAACTTCTACTCGCGTGCCGTTTAGGTTGTGTTTATTTAAGCCTTCAAAGCGAGTTTGGGCGTCAATCACAACGGTATTGTTTGCCATAACTTGGTCTGCGTCGTTTTCACAGCGAGCTACTTGGAAGGTTTCAGCATTCACATCGTAGTTAGAAACGATACCTTCACATTCGAACTCTTTGCCTTGCCAGTTACTGTCGTGGTCACCATCAAAATCAGGGCCATCGATTTCAATGTTTGTCGCTGTGCGAACGCCATTCTTCATTACCGATGTTACTTCCACTTCTTGACCTTGTTTAAGATCCGCTTTAGTACCATCTTCAAAACGTGTTGCGTTGTCGACCGCAAAGTTGCCACGGTAGTTTAGTGAGAATTGGCTGTAATCGTTCGCAACCCATGTCACGATACCTTCTACATCATTGTCACCAACAAGGCTGTCGTAGTTTTCTACTTCCACTTCTGTCGCAACAAATACGTCGCCTTGCATAGAGCCTTCAGCTTCAACCCACTGACCAACCTCTAGACCGTCAACGCGGTTGTAAGATACCGTTGTGTTTGCGCCAAGTTTGAACGTGCTGTTGTTTGCATCAATGCTTGAGATACGGCCTTCGATTTCGTCAGGGCCATTGATATCAAAATCGAATTTCACAACGGATAGCACTTTGTAACCAGCATCAGCAGTTGGTAGTGATGACACCATGACCCAATCGTTTAGCTCGATCTCGCGGCTCAAACCGTCAAACTGAAGTTCTACACCGTTAACTGTGAACGTTTTGCTTGCATGATCAATCGCGGTTACTGTACCAGTCATGGTTGGTTCTAGCGTAACGACGACGGGTTCATCTGTCGTGTTCGATGCTGCTTTTACTGTTGAGCCAACTTGCACCATCATGTTTGGATGTACCGCACCAAGGTTCATTTTTTGAGTGCCATACATGACTTCAGACACTCGGTAAGTGTAACCATTCACCGTGATAGTACTTGCTTCATCGTTTACTGATTCAACCGTACCGATTGCAGCGCTTGGCTTCACAACAGGTTGTGGTGTTGAACTACCGCCGTCACCAGACCCGCCACAACCAGATAATGCCAAACCCACTGCCGCTACAAGCGCTAATTTTTTCATGATATCGACCTATTTTTGAAAGCTTATTTATGAATTTGGTTGTATCTTATGACGCGTATCGTGAAGTGATCGTGAAGAAACGTGAGCCTATGAAAATATTAATTGTCGACGATAATCACAATGTTTCAGAAACCATTGCCGATTATCTAGAACTCGAAGGAATGACCATTGATTGCGCTTACCACGGAGAGGCTGCGCTAAATTTAATTCAAGAAAATCATTACGATGTCATCATCATGGACATCATGATGCCAAAACTCGATGGCATCAGTACGGTTGAGAAACTACGCCAAGAACTTCTTTGTGGTACCCCAATTTTGTTCTTAACCGCCAAAGATACCTTAGATGACAAAGTGGCTGCCTTTAATGCGGGTGGCGATGATTACTTGATGAAGCCTTTTGCCATGCAGGAGCTGAGCTTGAGAGTTCATGCTCTGGCCAATCGAGGCCCAAGACAAGACATTGGTACATTGAAGTTTGCCGACATTAGTTTGGATGCTCGCACTGATGAAGTGACGCGCATGGGCAAACACATCAAACTGAGTCGTATTCAAACCAAAATTCTCAAGTTGCTATTGAAGCGTGCACCGTCTGCGGTTTCTCGTACTGAGGTTATTGAGAACGTGTGGGGTGATGAACCGCCGGGCAGTGATGCGTTAAGAAGTCACATTTATGGTTTAAGAACGGCACTCGACAAGGGTTTTGATGATTCCAGATTAGAGACGATTCATGGACAAGGCTACCGACTCAAAGCATAAAGAATTCCCGAGCATCTATCGCAAGATCCGCTGGGGTTTTGGCTTGATGACCTTTGCGATGTTCACCTTATTTTGGTCGTTGATCTACGTTGCTGAGAATAAACTCGAAGTATTGAGCTTGCACCACTGGCTTGATACCGAAGTGGCACTATACAAAGAAAACTACCAACAGATGGGGTGGGATGCGCCATTGCCAAATGTGATGGAGTTTGACTCGTATTGGAGCGAAGCGCCAACGCCAGATTGGTTATTGTCGTTCAAGTTTCCTGGCTTCTACGAATACTTATTAGGTGAAGAAGATAAGCACTTCGTGGTGTTTGAGCATCCGTCTGGAAAAGGGCTAATGTACATCGTCTTCCAAGATGATTCCGATGACTACTTGGACGAATACGAAAGCTCGCTGCATCAATTTACTTTCTTCTTGGGGGGCTTGTTCTCCATCATCATGGTGGGCTATGGCGTTTACATGGTGCGTATCCTGTCTCGACCGTTAGCGAAGATCGAAGACAAGATTGGCAGAATGCCGCCGGACCAACCAACGTTTGAGGTTGATACCAAGTTCAGCGAAACACGCCATATCGAACAGACGCTATTAGACAGCAAGAACGAGATCGCAGGCTACTTCAAACGAGAACAAGAGTTCAGCCGCTTTGCGTCACACGAGCTACGCACGCCAATCATGGTGATCAAAGGGTCTACCGACATTCTGAGCCGTGTTCCAGAGCAACTGCCTATCGCACAAAAGGCAATTACGCGTATGCAGTCGGCTTGTGAAGAGATGCGAGTGTTAACGGAGGCCTTTTTGCTATTGGGTAAAGAGAAGGTAGAACTACAACATTACGCGGATCATGCGCTATTGCGTTGCTTGAACCAGCAGCTCGACGAACTCGCGCCGTTATTTGCCAAGCAAGGGGCGGAGTACAAGTTGGAAGAGACCAACAGTGGTATGGTGCATGCACCGGAAAGCTTCGTAACGATTGTCATCAATAATCTGATAAAAAATGCTTTCAGCTACAGTGTGGGTGATATAGAAATTGCTCTCAATGAGACACAGCTTATTATTGTGAATCGCCACGATGGCAACGAAACCTACAACGCTGGCTATGGATGTGGCTTGGTGATTGTTGAGCGCATCTGTGAGCGAATGAGTTGGCCATTTGAACTGGACGATGATGGCGTCAAGTTTACTGCAAAAATCGATTTTCGCTCTTAAACGCGGGCAAATTATTTAAAGCCAGAGAACGTACTCTGGCTTAATTATATGGTCCGCCCCACTCTCAAGCCCTTAAGCTTAGAGTACGTTCTCAGAATGAGGTGAACCATATGTCTACTATCCACATCTTAGGTATCGACCTAGGCAAGCACTGTTTCCACG
>NZ_LNRB01000032.1:0-19072 GCF_001557945.1 Vibrio sp. CUB2
ACCTTCCTCACGACTGAAAGTGCTTTACAACCCGAAGGCCTTCTTCACACACGCCGCATGGCTGCATCAGGCTTGCGCCCCTTGTGCAATATTCCCCACTGCTGCCTCCCGTAGGAGTCTGGACCGTGTCTCAGTTCCAGTGTGGCTGATCATCCTCTCAGACCAGCTAGGGATCGTCGCCTTGGTGAGCCATTACCTCACCAACTAGCTAATCCCACCTAGGCATATCCTGACGCGAGAGGCCCGAAGGTCCCCCTCTTTGGCCCGTAGGCATTATGCGGTATTAGCCATCGTTTCCAATGGTTATCCCCCACATCAGGGCAATTTCCTAGGCATTACTCACCCGTCCGCCGCTCGACGCCGTTATCATCCCCCGAAGGTTCAGATAACTCGTTTCCGCTCGACTTGCATGTGTTAGGCCTGCCGCCAGCGTTCAATCTGAGCCATGATCAAACTCTTCAATTTAAGATTTTGTTCGGCTCAATGAATACTGAACATTACATAAGTAATGTTTGAATTGACTGTGCTGAATCTTTCGATTCAATGGTCACTTCGTTTCATTGAAACCTAATTTGATACCGCTTTCCGTTAAGAAAGAAATATCTAATTGGATTATCATCAACGAGTGCCCACACAGATTGATAGGTTCTTATTTTTAAAGAGCTTTTCTAACATTTTCAGCAACTTAGTTGCTCGTCGTTAGGGGTGCGTATCTTACTTCACACCGTGGGAGAGTCAAGCATTTTTTTCAAATTCTTTTTTCTCTCTTCCCGACTCGCTGTGTGACTTTCGTCTCACTCCGTGTCGGTGGATGCGCAGTATAGGGGGTTGAGAAATTAGCACAAGCGTTTTTTGCAAAAAAACTTTCAACCGAACAAATAACAAGCATTCTGCATAGATACTCAACGATCTTGTCTAATATTTCGGGTTGTAGAGGATCTTTTCATGAAGAAATGCCTGACTTCCGCATTAAAAGATCGCCTATTTCTTTGTGATTTCGGTTACTGATCTTATCTCTCTTGGTTCTTTTTTCTCTTTCTACCTATATAAAGATGAAAAAAAGAGCAGAACGATGACGAACTGCTCTTTTGGTCTTTGCTTTTTATTTGGGGTACTTCAGGTGAAGTCTTGGAAAAGTGTTTCTTCTATATATAGAAGAAAAGATCAGAGCATCCTTGCCCTTCTCTTTACGACAGATTAGTTAGGGGTATATCTAAATGTCGTTATTGTTCGATGACGCATTGAGCTCGTAAGAGTGGAGCATGCTTGCATTCCCAATGGCGTCATCTTCGAGAGGAACTTAGTTCTTCAATACTTTTACGGTGTAGCTACCATCTTTTTGTTGGTATAGACCGTGGATGTCGGTTTCGAAACCTGGGTAATGCGCACCGATTTCACAAAGCATCTCTAGGAAGTCCAGCACAGGGCGAGACTCTTGAGTCACCATTTCACCAGGAAGTACTAGTGGCACACCTGGAGGGTAAGGAAGGATCATGTTCGCACTTACGCGGCCAACCATTTCTTCCAGTTTGATTTCTTCGATGTTGCCACGAAGCTCTTCTTGCCATGCTGCGTGTGGTGTTACTTTCATTTCTGGAAGTACATCGAACGCTTTGTACATTAGCTCTGGTAGGTTGTATTTCTTAGTTAGGTCATGAATTGCTTGTGCTAGTTCTTGAACGCGCATGCCTTCATAGAAGCTTGGGTCTTCGTTGTATAACGAAGGTAGGAAGCTCTTGATAGTTAGGTTCAAGTCGTAGCCACGTTTAAATTCAGTTAGACCGCGTAGCAATTGCATTGCTTTTGATTTGTCGATACCGATTGAGAATAGGAACAACAAGTTGTATGGACCTGTTTTCTCTACCACGATGCCGCGCTCGTCTAGGAATTTAGCCACCAGCGAAGCAGGAATACCTGATTCTTCTAGTTCGCCTTCTTTATTCATCCCAGGAGTCAGTAGCGTTACTTTGATTGGATCAAGATACATGTGGTTGTCATCCATGTTCTTGAAGCCGTGCCATGTGTCGCTAGGGTCTAGTTTCCAACATTCCGTGGTATCGATGTTTTCTGGTTGCCATACATCGAAGAACCAGCTGTCGCTTTCTGCTTCTAGACGTTTGATCTCTTTACGGAAGCGGATTGCGCGATCGATAGAGTCTTGCATCAACTTCTTACCAGTGTTGCCGCGCATCATTGCCGCTGCAGTTTCAGTAGAAGCAACAATGCCGTACTGAGGTGAAGTTGAAGTGTGCATCATGAATGCTTCGTTGAAAGATTCTTTATCAAAGTCACCTTTCACGTGAATCATTGAAGCTTGTGAGAACGCTGCCAACAGTTTGTGTGTTGATTGTGTTTCGTAGAACACTTTGCCTGGCATCGCTTCACCACTCATACCACATTTACCTTCGTAAATTGGGTTGAAGTTAGTGTAAGGCACCCAAGCACTGTCGAAGTGGATGTGTTTACAATCTAGCGACTCTTTGATGAATTGCGTGTTGTACAACAGACCATCGTAAGTTGAGTTAGTCACTACTGCGTAAGTTGGTGCTGTTGCACCTGGTGTTTTCGCCACTTTCTCTGCGATTACATCGCGGCTGAATTCGCTTTGTGGGATACCACCAAGGATGCCGTATGCGTTACGAGTTGGACGGAAGTAGATTGGTGTCACGTCGCTCATCATCATTAGGTGAGTCAGAGATTTGTGACAGTTACGGTCAATCAGTACTGTGCTGCCCGCAGGTGCTGAGTACATACCAACGATTTTGTTCGATGTAGACGTACCGTTAGTTACGATGTACGAGCTGTCTGCATTGAATGTGCGTGCGATGTATTCTTCTGCATCTTTATGTGGACCTGAGTGGTCTAGTAGAGAACCTAGCTCAGGCATTGAGATTGATACGTCCGCTTTGAATGTGTTTGGACCGTAAAAATCGTAGAAGATGCTACCAGCAGGGCTTTTCTGGAATGCAGTACCGCCCATGTGACCTGGAGTACAGAAGGTGTATTTACCTTCTTCTACGTATTTGAATAACGCTTTAGTGAATGGAGGCATGATGGCATCTTTGTATGCCTCAGTCGCTTGGTTGATTTTGATAGCGATATCGTCAGCCATACCTAAAGCGTACTCGAAGAAGCTCACGTTTAGACGTAGGTCTGTCAGTGAAATGTCTAGAGTAGACTGTTCGTTAGCAAATGCGTGAACAGGCAGTTTTTCGTTGATTTGGCTGATACGTTCACATAGCTCTAGTGAGTATTTATCCCAGTCGAACAGCACACCGCAAATGCGTGGGTTCATCTCAATCATTTTGATCAAGTCTTTATCATCTACTGGGTAAACCACTTCGTAGCCCGCTTTCTCAAGAGCAGCGTGAAGTTGACGAACTGGCTCTTCTTTAAAGAACACACCCATGTGGTTCAAGATAGCGAATATATTCATTTGGACATCTCCAAGGCGAATGAGGGCGCTCTTTGCCATTTACAGGCAATGAGTAAGGTGAGCGCCGCGTGAATTTGGGTTTTATGGGCTGGCACCGTAGTGCCAGCGTTTTGGGGATTAGTTGCTTGCTTGGGCAGGCATATCGTCAGCGTGCATTTTCACGTACTGAGCAAGACCTGCTTTTTTGCTGTAGAACATCAAGATAACTAGAGAAACGATGAAGGTTGCTGTTAGCGTACCGCCCTCTGCACCTGCTAGTGCGATGAAGCAGAACAGACAAGCCACACCAGAGAACAGCATTACGAAGCCGTTGCGTGTTGTCATACCTTCGAAGCGAATCAAGTTGATGCTTGAGTAGAAGTAAGGCAGCATCGTTAGTAGAACTGCGTCAGTCGTTAGTTGGTTGAACAGGTCTGATGCGTGCGCTGTTTTAGAGCTGAAGAACATCAGTACAACCATCAGTGCAGTCATCTTGATTGACGCAAGGATTAGACCTTTCTTAGGCACACCGTTTTTGTCAGTTTCGCCGTAGATTTTAGGGAAGTTGCCGTCGTTTGCTGCGCGTTTACCTGCTTCACCTACTAGCATCATCCAAGAACCTAGCGAAGTGAAACATGCTAGCGCTGTGAATGCTGATACGAATGGTGCTGTCCAGCTACCGAATAGCTCAGTGGTTGCTAGTGCAAATGGCGCACCTGATGCCGCAACTTCTGACGCTGGGAACATGCCGCTGATCATTTGAGTTGATAGGATGTAAATCACACCTGCGATACCAGTACCCAACATAGTTGCTAGTGGTACAGTACGTTTAGGGTTTTCTACCATACCAGTCGATACCGCTGCTGATTCCACACCTACGAATGACCATAGACAGATAAGAACCGCTGTTACTACCGCGTGGCTGTCAGTGCCTGCTGATACGTTCCAGTTTTGGCTGTAAAGCGCAGTATCGAAGTGCGTCCAACCAAATGCAGCTGTACCAACAACTGGGATAAGGATAAGAACTAGACCAAGCGTACATAGACGGCTTACCCAGCTACCACCAAGTAGGTTGACGAAAGTGAAGATCCATACCGATGCAATCGTCGCAATACCTGCTGGGATTGGGTTATTAAGCACAGGGAAGAATACTGAAAGGTAAGAAACACCTGTAATGGCAATAGCCAGGTTACCAATCCAGTTCGCGTGGTAATAAAGAACGCCCGTTTGGAAACCAAATACCGGAGACACTTCGCCAGCATAAGCGATAGGACCACCTTCTTGTGGGTTTTTGGTTGCCAGACGAGCGTAAACGAACGCCAGACTCAGTGCACCGACCAAACAGATCAGCCAACTGAAGATTGAAACAGAGCCTACAGAGGCAAGACTAGAAGGTAATAGTGCGATACCACTACCCATCATGTTACCGGCTACGACACCCGTACAGGCAATAAGGCCGATTTTTTTCGCATTCGATGACATAACATCTCCAAATCTATTCTACTCGAGTCAACATGACTCAAACTGAATGGTTATTAGCGAGATGCTATGAGGAAGAACCTGCTCGACCTCGCTAAATTTCGAAGTGAAGACTACGCCCAAAAACTGGGAAAAAAATAAACTTGGGGTTATCAATAAAACAATTAGCCCATCGGTATAAAGTTGAGATAAACCTGATAAACTAAAAAATATAAAGTCAGCATATACAGCAACTTAAGACAAAAAACTAAAGCACTCATGTCGAAAAGCTAAAAACATCAACCTCAACAAATTTTCCATCAACCTTATCAACCGCTATCAACATCAAGCTAACCCTATCCTGATTACCCAAACTGTTGATGCAGACTTTTCCTACCCTTATTGACCAATTGACTTACATCAAACTTCCCCTCCTCTTTTACTCAGCGATGCATAAGTACAAGCGTTATTACGCATAAACAACTGCGTTGTCGTGACCGGTTTTAAACACGCAATGCTAAGGCCGAACCCCAAAAGTTCGATATGGAGCGGCACTAAGACAGGAAGTAAGAAGTAGAATGCCAAGGTGGCGAGAATAGAGAATAGAGAATTGAGAATTGAGAATTGAGAATTGAGAATTGAGAATTGAGAATTGAGAATTGAGAATTGAGAATGGAAAGCCCTCTACTCTTCTATAGCAAGCATTATTAGTAGCAATAGAGGTAAGAAGCACACACAAGAGGCAGATACAAAAAAGCCCCTCACCGAAATGAAGGGCTAAAGATATCTTTACTTATTAGATAATGGCCGCCTACAACATACGAACCACGGAAGGATGCACTGCGCGATACATAGCGTAATCAATCGCCTTCATGTTACTTGGAAAAACCAAGTTCTCGCACAATAAGTAAGTCTCTACGGATGTATCAATATAGAAGGCTTCGCTGTAGGACTCACTTGCCCAATCCAAATCACCATCCAGCTCGGCGTGCTTACCTCGAATCACGTAAGACAATACCGAATCACGAACGTCCAATGCTTGATTCAAATGTCGCTTAGCTAAATCAATGTCACCAGTGATCGTCTCATGCAGAGCTAACGCTTCATAAATACGCGGCTGAATAGGCCCAACCATCATCTTAGCGTTGGCTTCCAACTTATCACTTAACTGCTGAACCCTGCTCTTTCTTAGCTCCAATGCAGGATCGAGTGCTTTTTGCACATGGTAAGCAATGAGTAGCTCCGATTGGACATAAGCGTTATCTGGTTCAATCTCGAGGATTTTCTCCATCAAGTCGATACCATGTTGGAATTGATTCGCATCCGATACGTTCAAGTAGTGGTTTGCTTCAACAAACAACTCCAATGCGTCTGGGTTCATTGGCATACCCGCCACCAGCACTTTGGATTTCAGTTTTGCATCTGGCACTTTCAACACTCGCATCAAATCCAAAGACGCTTGTTGCATCACGGACTTTAAGTGGCTGTTAGTTAATGCGTACTGACGGCTAAACAGCACTTTCTCTGAAGAGTTGTTGCGGTATTCCACTTCAAGGAAGCTGCCACCATCATTTTCTTTGACGCGCACGACCACAGATTTCCCCGGAACGATACCCGTGGTAAACGAAGCTTTCTTGAGCATCACACGATAGTCACTCACTTGAGCCACATCAGCCATCAGCTTCTGCGCGAAGCCATCTGCTAAGTCGTAACTTCGACCTTCTCTGCTGAAGTTATCTTGAAACTTGAACTCAATAAGGTGGGTATCAATGGCTTGGGTGATGCGCACTTCTGACTGCTTATAAGTAAACACCCCCATCACCACGACCAAAATACTGATCCAGATGAAGTTCATGAAACCCAATCGCCATGGGCTGATTTTGTTCGGTTTACGCGGCGCTTTTTTCTCTTTCGACATCTCGCAAACGGCGCGAGTTAAAGGCCCTGCAGGGAATGCGATAGTTGGTGCTGGCGCTTCTGGCAGTTCTTCTTCTGTTTCTTCAACAACAGGAGGAAGGATTTCGGCATCGCAATGACGACTTGCAAGGAATTCCTCGTGTGTCATTGGGGTCACATTCGCCACCAGCTTGTAACCACGCTTAGGCACAGTGATCACGTAGCTGATGTTTTCTTCTCGACCATCTCGCAGAAGTTTGCGCAGTTCGAAGATCGACTGTGTTACGACTTGATCCGTCACAATCGCACCAGCCCAAACATATTGGATCAGCTCTTCGCGATTGAACACTTCACTGGCGTGCTCAGCAAGAAAATGCAGTAGGTTTATTAAGCGTGGCTCAACGGTAACTTCCCTGTCTTGTCGATACAGCTTATTTTCATCAACGCTCAAAACCCAGTCATTGATTTGAAAATAGACTCCAACCATGTATGAAAACTCTCGTATCTGATAGACAGCGTCGCTTTAGGAATAGAGGGGACTACACATTCTTACAGTCGACTAAAGCCGAGATTATAGGTGGGAAAACGGCTTGAACCTAGAAAAGCAAGCCGCCAAAAATGCAAACTTAAATTAAATGACGCAGAAATGAGACTATTCAAGGGCTGCTAGGATAGAACAATGACTGGCATCGTCGTTGTTATGCCCACAACACGCGTCGTTTATCTTCTTTAAAGCAGTACGGATTTTGCTCAGTTCAGCAATCTTCTCATCAATTAAAGTTAACTTTGCAGAAGTGATGGCTTTTACCTCTGCACAACTGTGTTCTGTTGCCTCTAATTTGATCCCTAGCAGCTCTTTTATTTCTTCTAGACTTAAGCCAAGCTCTTTCGCTTTTAGAATAAAGCGCACCTGCTTCTGGTTCTCTTCATTATATAAGCGATAGCCCGATTCACTTCGCCCTGCGGGTGTTATTAACGCATTTTTCTCATAGAAACGGAGTGTATCGGCGGTCACACCACAACGTTTTGCCAGTTCACCAATCTGAAACATAACTTTCCTTATTAACTATCTCGTTACCTTTAAAGCTAAAAATCGAGTTTTTTGCAATTATTTTTGAGACGCCAAACGATTGCGCGAGCTTTTTTGTAATAAATTGGTTAGAATACGCGCCATCAAATAGTGGAGACTGTTTTCTAAGCATGAAAACGCCCGCAAAGGTCTTTACCAAAACTGGCCAATATTTTACCCCAAGAGGTGAAAACAAGTTCATTTTTGGCAAACATCTTTAACTCCGTGAATTTGAGGAAAATGGAAGCATGAATAACGCTCGTCCTATTCGCCGTGCGCTTATCAGCGTATCAGACAAAACAGGTATTGTTGAGTTTGCACAAGCTCTTGTTGAGCGCGGTGTCGATATCCTATCTACTGGTGGTACTGCTCGTCTACTTGCAGAGCAAGGCATCGCAGTAACTGAAGTCTCTGACTACACTGGTTTCCCAGAAATGATGGATGGTCGCGTTAAAACGCTTCACCCAAAAGTTCACGGTGGTGTGCTGGGTCGTCGCGGCCAAGACGATGACGTGATGGAAAAGCACGGCATCAACCCTATCGATATGGTTGTCGTTAACCTATACCCATTCGCAGAAACCGTTGCTAAAGAAGGCTGTACGCTTGCTGATGCGGTTGAGAACATCGACATCGGTGGTCCAACAATGGTTCGCTCTGCAGCGAAAAACCACAAAGACGTAACTATCGTGGTGAACGCTCACGACTACAACCGCGTTATCGCTGAAATGGACGCGAACGAGAAGTCTCTAACACTAGAAACTCGTTTCGACCTAGCTATCGCAGCATTCGAACATACAGCTTCTTACGACGGCATGATCGCTAACTACTTCGGCACTATGGTTCCATCTTACGGTGAGAACAAGGAAGGTGATGAAGAGAGCAAATTCCCTCGCACGTTCAACCAACAGTTCGAGAAAAAACAAGACATGCGCTACGGTGAGAACAGCCACCAAGCCGCAGCTTTCTACGTAGAAGCAAACCCACAAGAAGCATCTGTTTCTACTGCTCGCCAAATCCAAGGTAAAGCCCTTTCTTACAACAACATCGCAGACACTGACGCTGCACTTGAATGTGTGAAAGAGTTCAACGAGCCAGCATGTGTGATCGTAAAGCACGCAAACCCATGTGGTGTAGCTCTAGGTAAAGACATCCTAGAAGCGTACAACCGCGCTTACCAAACTGACCCAACATCTGCATTCGGCGGTATCATTGCATTCAACCAAGAGCTGGATGCTGAAACAGCAGCCGCTATTGTTGAGCGTCAATTCGTTGAAGTGATCATCGCACCTTCTGTTTCTACTGAAGCGATTGAAGTGGTTGCAGCGAAGAAGAACGTACGTCTACTTGAGTGTGGCGAATGGACAACTAAGACAACTGGCTTTGACGTGAAACGCGTGAATGGTGGTCTACTGGTTCAAGACCGTGACCAAGGCATGGTAAGCCTAGACGACCTAAAAGTGGTTTCTAAGCGCCAGCCAACAGAAGAAGAGCTGAAAGATGCACTGTTCTGCTGGAAAGTAGCGAAATACGTGAAATCTAACGCGATCGTTTACTCGAAAGGCGACATGACTATCGGTGTAGGCGCAGGCCAAATGAGCCGCGTTTACTCTGCGAAAATCGCAGGCATCAAAGCTGCAGACGAAGGTCTACAGGTTGAAGGTTGTGTAATGGCATCAGATGCATTCTTCCCATTCCGTGACGGTATCGACGCGGCTGCAGAAGCAGGCATCAAGTGTGTTATCCAACCAGGCGGTTCTATGCGTGATGACGAAGTTATTGCAGCAGCAGACGAACACGGCATGGCGATGATCTTCACAGGTATGCGTCACTTCCGCCACTAATTAGTTTTGGTCCTCCCCCTTACCAAGGGGGAGCTAGAGGGGGTCTGTTGTACGTACACGACTTACCCCTCCCAACCTCCCCTTAATAAGGGGAGGAGCGAAATCAAAGGAAATATTATGAATATTCTTATCATTGGTTCAGGCGGTCGTGAACACGCACTAGGTTGGAAAGCGGCACAAAACCCAAATGTTGAGACTATCTTCGTGGCTCCAGGTAACGCAGGTACAGCACTAGAGCCTAAACTAGAGAACGTAAACATCGCAGTAGAAGACATCGTAGGTCTGGTTGCGTTTGCAAAAGAGAAAGCTATCGAGCTAACCATTGTTGGCCCTGAAGCACCATTGGTTATCGGTGTGGTTGATGCTTTCCGCGAAGCAGGTTTGCCAATCTTCGGCCCGACACAAGCGGCTGCGCAGCTTGAAGGCTCTAAAGCGTTTACCAAAGACTTCCTTGCCCGTCACCAAATCCCAACGGGTGCCTACGCGAACTTCACTGAAATCGAGCCAGCTCTTGCTTACGTACGTGAACAAGGTGCGCCGATTGTAGTAAAAGCTGACGGCCTTGCTGCTGGTAAAGGCGTTATCGTAGCGATGACACTAGAAGAAGCTGAAGACGCAATCAAAGACATGCTAGCAGGCAACGCATTTGGTGATGCTGGTAGTCGTGTCGTTATCGAAGAGTTCCTAGATGGTGAAGAAGCAAGCTTCATCGTGATGGTGGATGGTGAGAACGTTCTACCAATGGCCACCAGCCAAGACCACAAACGCGTAGGCGACAAAGATACTGGTCCTAACACCGGTGGCATGGGTGCATACTCTCCAGCTCCAGTGGTAACACAGGAAATCCACAACCGCATTATGGAAGAAGTGATTTACCCAACGGTACGCGGCATGGCTTCTGAAGGTAACCCTTACACTGGTTTCTTGTACGCGGGTCTGATGATCGACAAAGACGGCACTCCGAAAGTAATCGAGTACAACTGCCGCTTCGGTGATCCTGAGACACAACCTATCATGATGCGCATGGAATCGGATCTTGTTGATCTGTGCCTAGCGGCAATCGACGAGAAACTGGATCAAGCGGAATCGAAGTGGGATCCACGAGCATCGATTGGTATCGTGCTAGCAGCCGGTGGTTACCCAGCAGCATACAACAAAGGCGACGTAATTTCGGGTCTGCCACAAGTTGAAATTGAAGGCGAAAAAGTCTTCCATGCTGGTACAGATAACAAAGACGGCGACATCGTGACAAACGGTGGTCGCGTTCTTTGTGCAACGGCACTTGGCAACAGCGTATCAGAAGCGCAGCAGCGTGCTTACGAGCTTGCAAAACAGATCAGTTGGGATGGCATGTTCCATCGCAACGATATCGGCTACCGTGCAATTGCACGTGAGCAAGAAAAATAAAAACAACTTCAGTTGGCTAAAACGACAAAAGGCGCATTCAGCGCCTTTTTTATTGTTCTTGTTCGAGAATTGAGACAGCTCGAAGCCATGTTTATTCAGAGATCAACTTCGGTCGCGGTACACAATCAAAGTCATCATCATTAAGCATCAGCAATTCATCCACCGTAGCGGTATTACGTGACTCTTTACCGATAAACGCTATGTAGCTGTCCACCGACGCCAATCTATCAATCACAAACTTAGGCAAGGTCTGGTTAAACTCCAGCGTCGCAAACTCACGACCTTTGCAGGTTTCGAACGTTTCGCCATCCCAATACCCTTGGATTAGGCTCTTGCCATCACGAGATTGTTTCTTGATAGACGTAACGACATCGTTCGCCTCTTGCTTGTAACGCTCTAATTGGTCACGTTGTAAAGGCAATACTTTTCCATTCACACGGTATTGCTGATAAATCGCGTCGCCATCTTTATTAAATCGAATGTGGATTTGAAAAGGCACCAATCCTTGTTTGGCATCGAGTTGCTCACCTTTTCGAATCAACTCTCTGAGCTCACCGTCATCCCAACGATAATCACTCTGATATGAACCGTAATCGCCCATCGTGACATAGTCTGCTGCCGTACTAACACGTGTTAGACGTTCAGTCATCCAATATAAACTGGTGGCATCACCCATGATTTTCCCGCCAGAGAAATGGGTAAATTGGTCTAGGTTTGGGGTTTCTACAGAAGAACAGCCAACAAGAGCAAGGCTTGATAGTAGGAGTGAAGTGAGTAGATGTTTTTTCATGAAATTGCACCGAGGCAGGATACCTCGGTGCATTTTAACTTAGTTTACTGATTCTTTCAGCGCTTTACCTGCTACGAATGCAGGTACGTTAGCTGCTGCGATTTGAATCTCGTCACCAGTCTTAGGGTTACGACCAGTACGTGCAGCGCGGTGGTTTACTTTGAATGTACCAAAACCAATTAGTTGAACTTGGTCACCCTCTTTAAGAGCGCCAGTAACACCCTCAAGAGTTGCTTCAAGAGCAGCTTTAGCTTGTGCTTTAGATAGGTCTGCTTTCTCTGCAATAAAGTCGATTAATTGGGTCTTGTTCATTAGGTTTCCCTTCTCATATGTTATCGAATTCATCTCACTCTAAAACATAAATGCCCCATCTGGCAAAGGTTTGTAAGCGATCTTTCGATTTTCTGACGCAGTTTTAGCCATAATATGAGTAATAACTCACAATTTGTTACTACTTGCACGAGGAAAGCTCTTGCTTTCTAATGCAATAAGACCGATTTATAAGGCACTTTTGCGGTTATAATCGCTTAAAATCCCGACTATCACATTACATTCAAGGTCAACTATGCTGCTGTTATCCATTTATATCTCTATTGCTATCGGCATTTCGTTTATCTGTTCGGTACTGGAGGCGGTACTTCTAAGTATCAGTCCGAGCTTCATTGCGCAGCTCAAACAACAGGGGCACCCGGCTTCTGCTCAGCTAGAAAAGCTAAAAGCAGACATCGACCGACCACTTGCTTCTATCTTGACGCTTAACACCATTGCTCACACTATCGGTGCGGCGACGGCTGGTGCGCAAGCGGCAGTGGTATTTGGTAGCGAAGCGCTAGGTATCTTCTCTGCTGTACTGACACTAGCGATTCTTGTTCTATCAGAAATCGTACCTAAGACAATTGGTGCGACATACTGGCGCCAACTTGCACCAGCGGCGGCTGTTTCACTTCGCTGGATGGTGTGGGCACTAACACCATTCGTCTGGTTCTCAGAGCAAATCACGAAACGTCTTGCTCGTAACCACGAAGCACCAAAAATGCGTGATGAGTTGTCAGCAATGGCTATTCTGGCGAAAGAAAGCGGCGAGTTCGCAGAGGGTGAATCAAAAATTCTGAGTAACCTGCTAGGCATTCAAGACGTACCAGTAACGCAAGTCATGACACCGCGTCCGGTCGTATTCCGTGTAGACGCAACCATGACCATCAATGACTTCCTAGAGAAACACAAGGAGACGCCTTTCTCTCGTCCACTGGTTTACAGCGAGCAGAAAGACAACATCATTGGTTTTGTACACCGTCTAGAGCTGTTCAAGCTGCAACAATCAGGCAGCGGCCAAAAACAACTTGGTTCGGTTATGCGCCCTATCCAAGTGGTACTAAACAACACCGCTCTACCTAAAGTGTTCGACCAAATGATGACTCACCGCCTACAACTGGCGCTTGTGGTTGACGAATACGGCACGGTACAAGGCCTTGTGACGCTAGAAGACATCTTTGAGCACCTACTAGGTGAAGAGATCATCGATGAAGCGGATAAGAGCACAGACATGCAAGAACTGGCTTACCAACGTTGGGAAAGCTGGAAAGAAAAGCACGGCGTAATTGAAAGCCGCGATGACGATGAAGAAGAGGAACAACTGGAGAAACAGGACAAAGAGCCAGAAGCTCAAGAGCCAACCAAACCAGCCCCTAAAGAATCGTAATCAGCATTGGGCGTAACAGCTCAAACGCACAAATAAAAAAGGCATCCACCATGGATGCCTTTGTTTTATCTATTCAACAATTAAAGTGCAATGCCGATGTTGCTCACGGCTTCTTCGCGTAGCTCTTCACGCAAATCTTTAATCAGGCTGATGTCACGCTCTACTGCTTCGCGCAGTGGACGGAAGATAGCCCACTGAACATCCCACTCTTCACACACGGCTTCATTTTCTTTTTGGTTGTCGTTTGTGATTGGCTCTGCACCTTGTGCTTGTTCTAGGTCAGCAACGGTTTGTACCGACTGTTGGCTCACTTTAAGCATTGAATCGAAAAGGTAGTCGCGATCCAACAGACCATGCAGCAGTGTCGACAAGCTCTGACAAGCATCCATCGCTGGATAAACACCGTAAAAATCGAACTCATCTGCACTTGGGAACAACTCTTCTAACTTCTCTAATTGACGTTCGAAGTTAATTTTCGCGTTCTTAACCGTCAGAATTTCCCATACACTATCAAGAATCGCTCGGTAAGCACGTGGCTCAGCAAATTCTGTATTCTCACAAAACATCGCATAGTTTGGATACATGCGTTCACACAGGCACGCCATGAAGGTAATTTGTTGCCAAGGTTCTAGTTTTTCCAAACGAACCTGAAGAGGATTCTTAAGCATAGTCACTCAATCATTGAAGAAAAAATCAGCGAAAGTGTACTTGATTCATCACAGGGAAAAAAGTTAATGCAGCATCCAAATCAGATTTTCCTGCTCTCAGAGCATCGCGACACCTACGAAACGTTACTGGCGGAAAAAAATCTGCCCGATCTGGCCATCACAAACAAATCTCAAGATGCTCAGATCGTACTGGCGGATCCACCATTACTATCACAAAGGTTAGACGAGTTTTCACAGCTTGAGTGGGTGCAATCAACATTTGCAGGGGTGAATGCTCTGATGGTGCCGAATCTGCGCCGGGATTATGTCCTGACTAATGTTCGCGGTATTTTTGGCCCATTGATTGCCGAGTACGTGATTGGCTACAGCATTGCTCACTTCCGTCACTTCATGCAATACCACCAGCAGCAACAGAGCAAACAATGGCAGCCGCATCTATATACCTCGCTACAAAGCAAAACCATGGTGATTCTCGGCACCGGCAGCATCGGCAGTCATTTGGGTAAAACGGCACAATTGATGGGCATGAAAGCCATAGGGGTCAATCGTACTGGCATCCCTACTTCTGGCGGTGAATTCAATCAAACTTTTCATATCAATGAACTCGCCAGCGCCTTTCACCAAGCAGATATCGTGGTAAATACGCTGCCGAGCACACCAGAGACGCAACGTTTGCTCAACAGTGAGGTGTTAAGCCATCTTAATCAGGCATTACTATTTAATGTTGGAAGAGGCGATGTGATTGATGATGCGGGTCTGTTGCTCGCACTAAAGAATCGCTGGGTGGAACATGCTTTTCTCGATGTGTTTGAACAAGAGCCACTTTCACCGCAACATCCGTTTTGGAAACTTCCGCAAGTAACCATCACTCCTCACATCGCAGCGTTAAGTTTTCCTGAGCAAGTAATCGACATTTTTGCAGACAACTACTTGAGTTGGAGGGACGGTTTCTCTCTAACTAATCAGGTCGATTTCGATAAAGGGTATTAACCATCTTATGTCTTTAGAAACACTGCTAAAGCAAGTACGAGCCTGCCAGATCTGCGCAGACGATTTACCTTTGGGCGCAAACCCTGTCGTGCAAGCTGCAAAAGACGCACGCATACTAATAATCGGACAAGCGCCGGGGACACGTGTGCACAAAACCTCGATACCTTGGAACGATCCAAGCGGCGATCGGTTACGCCACTGGCTCGATATCGACAAAGACACTTTCTACGACCCAAACAAAATAGCCATTGTCCCGATGGGTTTTTGCTATCCAGGTAAGGGGAACTCAGGCGATTTGCCTCCTCGCAAAGAGTGTGCGCCCGCTTGGCATAAAAAGATTTTTGAGCAGTTGCCCAATATAGAGCTGACACTGCTGATTGGTCAGTACTCACAGCAGTACTATCTCACCGACAAACCGAAGACACTCACGCAAACCGTTCAGCAATGGCAGGATTGGGAACCGGACTTTATTCCGCTTCCTCACCCCTCACCACGCAACACATTATGGCTAAAGAAGAATCCTTGGTTTGAATCTGACGTTGTGCCATACCTTAAAAAACGCGTTCATTCGATGCTTTAGGTTACCCATGATCTAATTGCTTGTTTATCTGTACAAGAAAATTAGCGCACAAGAGCCAAAAACATAAGTCATTGTTTATAATGAACTTTAATATCTAATGTACAGTTTAAATAGTAATTAGATCATGGTAGACCAAATACTACCAGAGCTGTACAGCCTTGAGTTTCAGATAAAAAAATACCGGCACTGATTGCCGGTATTTGATTTCAAAAAGTCGAAGTTACTTGTGGTACGGCTTAGATAGCTCGTGTACCGCTTCCACAAATACGCCCGCGTTTTCTGGCGGCACATCCAAATGGATACCGTGACCTAGGTTGAACACGTGACCAGTACCTGCATCACCAAAGCCTTCTAGAATACCCGCGACTTCTTCACGGATACGCTCTGGTGAAGCGTAAAGCATTGATGGGTCCATATTACCTTGTAGAGCCACTTTATCGCCGATACGCGCTTTTGCGTCTGCGATGTTGATAGTCCAGTCTAGGCCTACCGCATCACAGCCCGTTGCTGCGATTTGCTCAAGCCACATGCCACCGTTCTTAGTGAACAGCGTTACTGGTACGCGACGACCGTCGTTTTCACGAATCAGGCCATCTACAATCTTGTGCATGTATTGCAGTGAGAACAGGTTGTAGTCACGAGGAGTCAGTACACCGCCCCATGTATCAAATACCATCACCGACTGTGCACCCGCTTTAATTTGCGCGTTTAGGTACTCGATAACGCTGTCTGCTAGCTTATCTAGAAGTAAGTGCAGAGTTTGCGGTTCTGCGTACATCATCTTCTTGATCTTAGTGAACGCTTTAGAGCTACCACCTTCAACCATGTAAGTCGCCAGTGTCCATGGGCTACCAGAGAAGCCAATCAGTGGAACGTCACCGTTCAAGTCTTTACGGATTTGACGCACTGCGTTCATTACGTATTGCAGCTCGCCTTCTGGATCTGGCAGGCCGATCTTTTCTACGTCAGCTTTGCAAGTGATAGGCTTATCGAAAACCGGACCTTCACCCGCAGCAAAGCGAAGTTCTAAGCCCATTGCATCTGGGATAGTTAGGATGTCAGAGAACAAGATCGCTGCATCAAGAGGAAAACGGCGTAGTGGTTGAAGCGTTACTTCTGACGCCAACTCCGCGTTTTTACACAAAGACATGAAATCGCCCGCTTGCGCACGAGTTGCTTTGTATTCTGGTAGGTAACGACCTGCCTGACGCATCATCCATACTGGCGTGTAATCTACTGGCTCTTTTAGAAGGGCACGCAGATAACGATCATTTTTTAATTCAGTCATTCCGTAATTCCAATTGTTAGGCTTTCTTTGAAAGGGGGTATTCTATCACTGATTTAAGGCTAATAGCTGTGTGCTTTGCAACCTGGATCAAGTTATTAACTTTTAAATCAGTGCTTAATTTGCACCCAGTCGGTATCAGTGTTAAAAATTTGTTCGCTAGCGAAAACTACAATTATAAACTGAGTACCCGGTACTCAGCATCTCATAACGACATCTTACTTACCCCCTCCCTCTCGGAGGGTTTTTTTTTATCTATTTTTCAGCTAATTAGATTCGATATTTTGTCGCGTTTGCTCGATAAGAGCTCGAGCAATTGTCCCTTCTGGTGCAACCGGCGGCATCTCATCAATGCCAAACCATTGTGCATCAGACAACTCAGTGTAATCAGGATTCAATTCACCAGACTCGTAATCTGCTAGAAATGCCATCATCATGCTGGATGGGAAGGCCCATGGTTGGCTGCCAAAATAGCGAATATTTTTAACGTGTACGCCGGTTTCTTCGTGTACTTCACGAGCGACACATTCTTCTAGGGTTTCTCCCACCTCTAAAAAGCCCGCAATGACGGTGTACATGCCATTTCGATGACGAGGATGCTGTGCCAACAAAATCTGGTTATCTTTGCGCACAGCGACAATGATGCACGGAAAAATACGCGGATAGTGCAAAGTACGACACTCACCACACTGCATCGCTAGCTGGTTGTTATTGAGAAAGTTTCGACCACCACACTGGGGGCAAAAGCGAAGGCTTTGTGTCATGTGCCCATATTGAATCGCTTTGCTGATCAGCAAGAAGAGTGCCTCTGGGAAATGCAGACAATCACGCAGAGACACCAGTTCTAAATCGTGGTCTAAATCCGACAGATTTACCCACATCACTGGGGCATTTTGGTATTCACCTATCTGCCTTGCACTCGCTTCTGGCAGTGAGAACTGCTCTGCATTGCCAAATGGTATAGCACCATCCACCAGCCAAACATCGCTTCCTGAGACAACACACCAATAGGCGTTTTTCGTACGGTTAACTTCACCTTTTCTTAACATTACAGCGTCCCTTTGCTTGAAGTTCATTCATTTTACTGGCAATCTAATTTCATACCAGAGTTTGTCGTTCGCCAAATTTGCAACTATAAATTCTAGTAAGGACAAGAGTTTGTAATCACTTTACTAACTTTGCTTTGCAAAGGATACGTTCGCCAATGGGCGATCAGATCATGAGGGCATGGTCATGCTAAAAAAATTCAAACAAACACAAGACCAATGGGGCGGTTCCAGTGACGTTATTGACCATTGGCTGGAAACGAGACAATCTCTGATTGTCGAATATTGTAAGCTTGCAGCACTGCAACCTTGTTCGAAATCCAATGTCATTGAACTCCCTTCCCCTGACGAACTTCAGCACTTCTGCCAGCACCTTGTTGATTATATCTCCGAAGGTCACTTTAAAATCTACGATATGGTGATGGATAAATGGAAAGCCACTGGCTTTGTCGCGACAGATGAAATTAATCAGACCTATGCGAAGATCGTCCTCACTACTGAGCCGTTGTTGACCTTTACCGACAAATACTCTGATGTTTCAGCCGAAGATGAACTGGCTGATTTTGACGAAGATATGTCTTTGATTGGGGAAATCATTGAGACACGTTTCGCTGTAGAAGACCACTTGATTCAGTTGATTGCTGACAGTTTGGCGATGCCGCCTGGCGCATAGCGAGAAGCGAGAAGCGAGAAGCGAGAAGCGAGAAGCGAGAAGCGAGAAGCGAGAAGCGAGAAGCGAGAAGCGAGAAGCGAGAAAATTCTTAAGGGTTGGCGTATGCACGTCAACCCTTTTTGTTTTTTGGGATTCGGGATTCGGGATTCGGGATTCGGGATTCGGGATTCGGGATTCGGGATTCGGGATTCGGGATTCGGGATTCGGGATTCGGGATTCGGGATTCGGGATTCGGGATTCGGCTCTATTTTGTTT
>NZ_LNRB01000033.1:0-16561 GCF_001557945.1 Vibrio sp. CUB2
ACTCAATAAGCGAGAGTTTAATATTAGAGCCAAGACGGGAAAGATCCTTCCCTAGAGTAGTGAAGAAAAAACCTAGCCGATACCCTAGAAAAAACAATGCCGCTCACCTTAAGTGAACGGCATTAGAGCCTCGGTTCCCTTTTTCTTTGCTTTGGCTTTACGACTTTAAAAGAAGAATGATTCATGCAACGAATGTTCATGAGCAGCAATTAGAATTGTTACTTACAACAAAGATATACGGCTAGACTGCTATAAATTCCGGTTACGGGTTGGTTTTTGAAAATCAACAAGGTTACAATACTCGGATTAAAGGAAGTTGCGTAGAGCAAGAGCAATGAGCCACATATTAGATAAAATCGACACAGTTTACCCATTCCCACCAAAACCAATCCCATTAAGCCAAGAAGAAAAAGCCGATTACATCGAGCGAATCAAAAAGCTGCTTAAAGAAAAAGACGCGGTACTTATCGCCCACTACTATACCGATCCTGAAATCCAAGCTCTGGCTGAAGAGACCGGCGGTTTCGTTGGTGATTCGCTGGAAATGGCAAAACTTGGTAACCGTCATCCGGCAAGTACGCTGATCATTGGTGGTGTTCGCTTTATGGGTGAGTCTGCGAAGATCCTGACACCAGAAAAGCGCATTCTAATGCCTACGCTAGAAGCAGAATGTTCACTTGATCTTGGTTGTCCTGCGGACAAGTTCAGCGAGTTCTGTGATGCGCACCCAGACCATACGGTTGTGGTTTACGCAAACACATCTGCGGCAGTAAAAGCACGCGCAGATTGGGTGGTAACTTCTAGTATCGCGCTTGAAATCGTAGAGCACTTAGATTCAGAAGATAAGCCAATCATCTGGGGGCCTGACCGTCACTTAGGTTCTTACATCGCAAACAAAACTGGCGCAGACATGTTGCTATGGCAAGGTGAATGTGTGGTGCACGATGAGTTCTCTGCAGATGCGCTACGCAAGATGAAGAGTGTCTACCCAGACGCGGCAATCCTAGTGCACCCAGAGTCTCCAGCGAGTGTGGTTGAACTAGCAGATGCGGTTGGCTCTACGAGTCAGCTAATCAAGGCAGCGAAAGAGCTTCCTCATCAACAAATGATCGTTGCGACTGACAAAGGCATCTTCTTCAAGATGCAGCAGCTAGTGCCAGAGAAAGAATTGATTGAAGCACCAACGGCAGGCGCAGGCGCAACATGTCGCAGCTGTGCACACTGTCCTTGGATGGCGATGAACGGTCTTAAAGCGATTGAAAAAGCATTGAATGAAGGTGGTGCAGAACACGAAATCTTCGTTGATGAAGCGCTGCGTGTGAAATCACTTATCCCACTGAACCGCATGTTAGATTTTGCTGAGCAGTTGAACATGCAGGTGAAAGGGAACGCTTAATCTTTCTGTTATTTAGATTGCGGTTTGTTAAGACAAATCTCAAAAACCAGCCGAATATGGCTGGGTTTTTTGTTTCTTACAATCAATAGGTTAGTATTTAGTTATAGCAATCAGAAAGGAATCGGACACTTATGGCTGTATGGCTAGTACTGAAAAAGTGGTTTAGTGCTCACCTTTTTAAATTGAGCAACCGAAACCTACTCGTCATTAGTGGCGCATACATTGCCATCTCATGGTCATTGCTGACTCTCGCCGGAGAGCATGCTCTGACTGATAACTTCTCAAACTTCATTTACTACCTCATGGTGACCGCTTCAACGGTTGGTTATGGCGATTTATCACCCTCAAGTGATATGGGTAAGTGGGTTGTGGTGTTGTTTATTATCCCGGGTGGTTTGAGCTTATTTGCTGCCATTTTGGGACGAGTGGCGGGCGGTGCTATTGATTATTGGCGAGCAGGCATACTAGGGAAACGGAGAGTAAGAGTGGAAAACCATATCGTATTACTGGGTTGGAATGGCGCACGTACCATGCATCTGATCCGTATGTTGCAACATGAAGAACACGGCAAACGTCCAATCGTTTTGTGTAGTCGTTCAGACATTGAAAACCCACTACCGGGTGAGATTGGTTTTATCAAGGTGAACAGTTACACCGACGCGCAAGAGATGAAGAACGCCAATATCATCGGAGCCAACTGTATCATTGTTGATAATCTCACCGATGATATTACCCTCTCAGCCGCCTTGTATTGTGCCTCTGTGAATCCTGATGCACACTTGCTTGCCTATTTTAAAGATGATGCTTTGGGTCGCTTACTTAGTCAGCACTGTCCGAAAGCAGAGTGTATTCCTGCAGTTGGTGCAGAGATGCTTGCTAAAGCGGCAGTCGATCCGGGCTCTAGTGCATTGCACCAAGAGTTACTCGCTTCGACACGTGGTATGACCCAGTACTCTGTGATTTACCCTGACGATCAACCAATCACGAATGTTGAAACGATCTTTGGTTTTATTAAGAAGCATCATCAAGCGACGTTGATCGCCTTCGATCTTGGCAGCGGTATTGAGCTAAACCCTGAACTTAGCGCTCAAGTGCCACCAAACACCAAACTGTTTTATATTGCCGACGAGCGAATTGATGATTTCGCTTGGACAGACATGAACAAGGACAAATAATGCATATGATTGCCGACCTGTTGGCAGGTTTTCCTAACTTTCTTCTCTATTTTTCGGTGTCGATTATTTTCGTACTGGCGTTCAAATTCATCTACGTCAAACTGACTCCATACGATGAGTGGCATTTGATCAAAGAAGAAAAGAACACTGCCGCTGCCGTTGCATTAAGCGGTGCTTTTCTAGGCTACTGCCTTGCGATTGCAGGTGCTGCGACTAACTCAGTTAACATCGTCGACTTCATGGTGTGGGGCGTTGTAGCCATGCTTGCGCAGATCATTGCATTCGGTATTGTGCGCTTCATTCTATTACCAAAAGTCTCAGAGCGTATTGAGAACGATGAAGTACCGGCGGGCATTGTTCTGGCTGCTGTTTCGGTATCTGTCGGCGTGCTGAACGCGGCTTGTATGACGTATTAGGAGGAGCGATGAAACGCAGTTCTAACGTCAAACGTTCTTCAATGGACAAAAGCTTTAAAGTCGGACGAATCATTCCATTCGTCGCTTTTGGCGGTATCTTTTTTCTGGCAACGCATGAGTCGAAAACCGAAGGCTATATCTATGCCGATGCGGATGAATGTAAATCGGACGCGCCAGAGTTCAGCGAGCAATGTGAAATCGCTTACCAAGAAGCAATGGCTAGAGCGGAAGAAAACGCACCGCGCTATAACAATGAGTTCGAATGTGAGGACGATTTCTACGAAGACGATTGTTATTACAGCTCACGCCACCGTTCTTACGTACCGTTTGTGGGGGGCTACTTTTTCAGCCGCGCAGTGAGCGGTTTGAGTGGATACAACAAAAGCTATTACTCAGAGCCGATGTATCGCTACAAGTCTAAGTATTACAACGGTGCAGGGCAGTTCTACGGTTCTTACCGTAATCAATCCACCAAAGTTGCGACAAGTAACCTAAACAAGCGAGGCGGCGGTACGATTGGTCGTGCTATGTCCCGAGGCGGATTTGGTAAAGCGGTGTCTGTGAGTCGTGGCGGTTAACAACGATGTTTCGACGAGAAATACAAGAAAGAGAAAACTGGCGTGAATTGGCACGCCAGTTTGGTTTTGGCTTTCATTCAATGTATGATCAACCCTACTGGGATGAGAGTGCTTACTATCAGTTTTCCCTTTCGCAAATAGAGCAAGATATTGAAGCGCCAACCGAGGAGCTTCATCAAATGTGCCTTGAAACCGTGGATCAATTGGTCAGAAGTGAGCGATTACTGACTCAATGCGCCATTCCTGAAGCCATGTGGTCACAAGTTGCTTCTTCTTGGCAGCGAAGAGAGCCTTCTCTCTATTCGAGAATGGACTTTGCGTACAACGGTTCCTCTCCTGCAAAGCTATTAGAAAACAATGCAGACACACCAACGTCGCTATTTGAGACTGGCTTCTGGCAGTGGGTGTGGCTAGAAGATATCGTCAACAAAGGCCGTATCCACCAAAGTGCGGATCAGTTTAATATTCTGCAAGATTTCCTTATTGAGCGCTTCGCTGACATTGCCAAACTGCAACCAGGACAAACGCTGCACTTTAGTTGTTGTAAATACACCGAAGAAGACAAAGGCACAGTGCAATATCTAGAAGATTGCGCTCGTGAAGCAGGGGTAGCAACCGCATTTGTTTTTGTTGAAGATATTGGTGTGACAGAAGACGGACAGTTTGTGGATGCTGATGACCGAGCGATCCGCTGGATGTTTAAACTCTATCCTTGGGAATTTATGTTCGAAGAGGAATACAGCAAGTATTTAGCAACATCGAGTGTAAACTGGATAGAGCCGATGTGGAAATCGATTCTGTCCAATAAAGCCTTGTTGCCGTTGCTTTGGGAGCGTTTTCCAAATCATCCTAATCTCCTGCCTGCGTATTTTGCCAACGATCCAAAAGCGAGCAGTTTGAAAGACTATGTCATCAAGCCACTGTTTTCTCGTGAAGGCGCAAACATAGAGATCGTTAAAAATGGGCAGCGTTTGGTGAAAACTCCTGGGCCGTACGAATCGAGTCCAAACATCGTTCAGCAATATCATCCGCTACCCAAATTTGGCCAAAGCCATACGCTCATTGGCAGTTGGCTCGTAAATGACAAAGCTGCAGGGATTTCGATTCGAGAAGACAGCAGTTTAGTGACTCAAGATATGGCGCGCTACATTCCTCACGTTATTCTTGATTGATCAAAAAAGCTCTCCGGTGTGGAGAGCTTTTTCATTATATGTCGCCTGTTTTAGCTGAGCAGAGCGTTTACTCTTCTTCTGCTAGCATTACACCGCGTTGAGTCAGGCCGCCAAGCATCATCGGCATTGCATTGAAGATTTCTTCAAACTGCTCAAGACCTTCCATACCTTGTTCTGCAAGTGTTGCGATAGTCGTTTCTGGATCGTAAAGCATGGTGAGAGAAAGCAGAACACCACCTAGTAGAGCACTGTCTTCGCTATCTGCAGGCATTAAGTTTTCCCAATCATCACGAGTAATTTGCCAGCCTTGAAGTACACCTTCACAGAAATCGCGAGTGTTTGCTGACACGATATCTTGATCATCTAGTTCGCAACCTTCAGGCCATTGCCACGCACCTTCTAGAAGTGCTGGGCGAGTTTGGTTCCACATTTGAACGATTTCATCGATGTACTGCTCTAGTTGCTCACCATCAGAGAAAGGTGCAGTTTCTTCACCGCCCCATAGGAATGGCAGCCACTCTTGAGGATTCAACACGTTTGGCGCACACGCCATAGACGTTACAAAGCCTTGAGTTTTCGCTAGGTTTAGTAGTTTTCCATCAAGTTCTGGAAGAGAAAGGATGTCTTGTAGTTTCAAAATAGAATACCATTTGTTAATGGGCTGGTTGGTTGCGCTCATATTACCAATCAATTATTGATAAATCGATATTAGGGAATGATTCGTCTACATCTATGGAAATTCGTTCATCACTCAGAAAAAAAAGCATTCTCGCCCTAACGCTTTATTTGTGCTTTTTCATCGCGACCATTGGTTCTGTTGTGTACCTTGTGGTCGAGCCTCCAGTGCGTGAAAAACTCGAACGTAATCTGGATCTGCGTACCCAATTGCTTGCCTCACAGATAGAAGGGCCTCTGACGAGTTCGGTTGGACTCTTAAATAGCTTAGTGGGGTTAGGGCAGACGCCAACGCCAAGTATTTCACTTCAAGATACCATTCCACAATTACTTGCAGTCAGTGACGACATCATTGTGAGTGGTGGTTTATGGCCAAAACCGATACTTAAAGATGAACGCTGGCAATACACGAGCTTGTTTTTCAATAAGAATGAAAACGGCAGTCTTGATCAAATCCACTCCTACAATAATCCAGAATCCGGTGGCTACGACAATGAGCCTTGGTACCAATCTGTAGTAAACCAGCCTGCAGGATCAGTCAGTTGGTCTGGCGTGTACATCGATACCTTCACTCAGGTACAGATGATCACCGCTTCAGCGCCTTACTATAAAGATGGCGTTTTTGCTGGCGTCGCAACCGTAGACTTATCTTTAGAGGCCTTATTCCAGTTCATTCGTGAGCATACTAACCAATACTCATTGGGCGTTGTAATTCGTGATGCTGATGACCAAGTTGTTATTGAGCACAACTTCCACCTCACCAAAGACATTTACATTAGCCAATTAGGCTTTGGTGGTTTTGATTGGCGCATGGACGTGGTCAACGCGAAAGTCAAAGTATCTGATCAAGTCTTCAATCAGGTAATGAGTGTCGAGACCGGCATCATCCCATTTTTGCTTCTGTGTGTTCTGGTGGGTTACTACCTGTTAAACCGATACATCGTTGAACCCATCGTACGTATCGCTCAGAAAGTGGATGACTCCAAAACTGGTGGCATCATCGATATTGCCTATGACAGTGAAGACGAGATTGGCCACCTGATCACCAAGTTCAACGAGAAAACCATTTACCTTGAGCGCGAGAGAGTAAAAGCTCAAGCGTCCACCAATGCGAAAACGGCTTTCCTAGCAACTTTGTCTCATGAAATTCGAACACCGATGAATGGCGTGTTGGGAACTGCCCAAATCTTGTTGAAGACTCAACTGACGGATGAACAAAGAAAGCATCTCAACACCTTGTATGATTCAGGCGATCATATGATGACGTTGCTCAATGAGATCCTTGATTATTCGAAGATCGAGCAGGGGCACATTGAGCTGGATAACACGCCTTTCCCAATTGAATCGATCCTCGGCAGTATCAACAGTGTTTATCACACTTTATGTGCTGAAAAAGGTCTGCAATTCCGCATTATTTCAAATGTGCCGGAAGGTCGTTGGTACAACAATGACAAAGCACGTTTGCGCCAAGTGTTGTTTAATTTGCTCAACAACGCTGTGAAATTCACAGACCGAGGCTTTGTCGAAGTCGAGTTGGCAGAGCATGTACACAAAGACAAAACCAAGCTGACCATCAGTGTGAAAGATACCGGTATCGGCATCAATCCAGACGCGCAAAAGCGCATTTTCAGACCGTTTGAACAAGCAGAGTCTTCTACGACTCGACGTTTTGGCGGTACAGGCTTGGGGCTTGCGATCGTGAAGCAAATTTCTGAACACATGGGCGGAGGCATTACAGTACAAAGCCAAGAGTGTATTGGCACCAAGTTTGTTGTCGAACTAGAACTTAACCCGTGTGAAGCGGGTGTTTTGGAATCAACCAATACACATAGACTCGATTGCCAAGGGTTACGCGCTCTTATCGTAGAAGATAACCGCACCAATACCATCATTATGGAGACCTTCTTACGGTCTAAAGGCTTTGTGTGTGTTTGTGTCGAGAACGGGCAACAAGCGGTAGAGCAGGTAACGAAGCAAGAGTTCGATTTGGTCTTAATGGATAACCACATGCCAGTGCTCGATGGAGTGGGGGCCATTGCAGTGATTCGCTCTATGGATACGCCAGCAAGTTCTGTGCTTATCTTTGGTTGTACTGCCGATGTATTCAAAGAGACACAAGAACGCATGCTTGACGTGGGGGCCAACCATATTATTGCCAAACCTATTGTTGAATCTGAGCTTGATGATGCCTTGTACCGACACGCTTCAATGCTGTATCAGTATCAAGATAAAAAGAGTGACGAGCAGCCCAAACCACAAAACGCAGAGGCGCTACTGCTGAACTTCTATATGGCGCTAGATGACGACAATTTGGAACAGGCAATGTCAACGCTCTCTCATATTTTTGAGAGTGTACAGCCAACTGTCTCAGACGAGCTAAACAAGGTTATCCAGCGTATCGAGGGTTATTTAAGTAAAGCGCTCGCTCCTGAACAAGAAGATATCGACAAACTGACTATGCTGCTCGCAGATCAATAACCTATTCAATTCTACAAAGTGGTGCGGGCGTTTGTCTGCACTACTTTTGGCTTCTTTCCATCTTCCCAACTCTACAAACTTCGCGTTTACTCTGAATTTACTCTCCCAAGTAGCATAAGCTGATCTTTTTGAAATTCACTTACCAGATATTCCTCTGGTTTTTTGTGTTTTTGCGCGAGCTAAGTCGTTTATTGGTAAATAAATTACGTTTTTAAACTTCATTTTAGGTCGATTTAAGGCGGTTTTTACTGATTATGGTGAAAGCTGCTACTTTTAACCTTAAAGTTGGTTATTAATTTACAACTGATAATTAAAAACGGAATCATAAACTGAAAATCTTATGGTCTAATAGCGGCATTGACTGCTATGTGGTTTTAAATGCAGTAAATGATTTTATAGATGTCGTTTTTATTGGTATTTGATTTTAGAGGTTGTAAATGAAGTCTCGTGGACCATTTTGTATTCGCAATGCCGCAGCGGATACCTTTGCTATGGTGGTTTTTTGTTTTATCACAGGGATGATTATCGAGATCTTGATTTCGGGTATGACGTTTGAGCAGTCTTTAGCATCACGCACATTGTCTATCCCGGTAAACATCGCGATTGCATGGCCTTACGGTATGTTCCGTGATTGGGTATTACGCCAAGGTAACAAACTATCCCCTTATTCGTTTATGAAGAATGTGTCTGACTTGGTGGCGTACGTATTGTTCCAATCTCCAGTCTACGCAGGCATTTTGTTTGCCGTAGGCGCATCTACCGACCAAATCATCACCGCAGTAGCGAGTAATGCAGTTGTGTCTTGTGGTATGGGTGTACTTTACGGTTACTTCCTCGATCAGTGCCGCCGCTGGTTCCGCGTTCCTGGTTACTATCAAGAAGCATAATTGCCCCTGTTTTATGCAATTTAGCTAGATAGTGAGCAAACAAACGCAAAAGGGCGCTTTTTTTCGTGTTTAGCCTTGACCATCAGACACATAATCATTAAATTAGCGCCTCGTTAGCCAATGATGCTAACCACAATTTGATTCGGTGAGTTGTCCGAGTGGCTGAAGGAGCACGCCTGGAAAGTGTGTATACGGCAACGTATCGAGAGTTCGAATCTCTCACTCACCGCCACATTCTTGAAGGTCTGATTTATCAGGCCTTTTTTCATATCTGAAGGTTCTACAAGATAGCAGCAGCCCACACTGGAGCTAACACATGCTATCGAATCATCGCTTACCTTCACGCAAAGCATTGTACCTTTTTACCAGTAGAACAGGTGTCTATACCTTTCGATGGAGCATTAGGAATAATGGCAAGCACCACCAGCCAACTCTGAGTTTAAAAACAAGAGATTACCTCACTGCTGTTAGGTTGGCTTCTGATTTAGCTAATCGACTTCTTCAGCTTTCTAGCCCTACCATTGACGAAGTTAAGTCAATTTATGACGACTTCAGGGGAGAAAAAAAGAAGGAAAGCCTACTGTTAGGCAACATTGATATTGAAGCAAGCCTCGTGGACTTGAGTACTAAGAGTCAAACAGAATACCGCAATTGTTGGGTTAGTTTCGTTCAGTGCCTTGCTCCGTCAATGACACTAGATAGCGTAAGGAGTGCTCACATTGAAAAGTGGAAGCAAACACAGACTTGTAGTGCTACTATTATGAAGAAAAAACTCCGTTTACTCTCTAGCTGTTTCAATCGTCTAGGGCATAAGGTTGAAACTGAATGGTTCAAAATCAGTGTAGAGAAGAAGCCAGTTCGGCCAACTAGAGCTATTGCTGAAAGCGAGCTTAAAATGCTCCTACAAGCCACAGAGAGATACAAGAATGAAGTGGATAGATGGAAGTACTATCTACCTCGTATTGCAGCTCTAACGGGTTGTAGGCTCAATGAGTTAGCTCAACTAAGAGTTGGCGACATTGACTTAGGTAAGCAACCAAGTTTGAGTATCAATGACTCTCACACTGATAAGAAACTCAAGAACTCAGCTAGTGCTCGTGAGATTCCAATAACCGACGAGTTAAAGAAGTTGTTTAGTGAGCTAGTCGAAGATGAAAGTGATGATGAAGCACTGTTTGAGCTGCCATACAGCAAATACAACGGCTATGTTGGTAAGCCAAGTAAGTTCTTTTCTGACCTGATTAAGCATTTGAAAATCAAAGATGTAACATTCCATTCATTGCGACATTACGTGGTGACGGAGCTTTTCAATCACGGAGTAAGAGAAGAGTTAATCGGTGCGCTTGTGGGGCATAGTGTTGGTAAGTTAACGACTGGTAAGGTTTACCTGTCAGGCTTTAGTTATCAAAAGAAATTGAATGCTATTTCTCACTTAAGCTTAAATAATATCTGAATTGACTATTTGTAAACTATTGACTATTTGTCAATTTGGAGCTATCTTAAAGCTCGACAGGATGTTTCGTCCTGATGCTCTTTAAAACTAATAACCTTTTTCGAATCGTAACTGGCAGAAATGCCGATTATCTTAGTGATAATCCGGTCGCACCCACAGCTCGTAATGACGTAAACCTAACCTAAATGCTGAAGATTGATTCCATGCAGGTAAAGGCTTGACTCGTAACGTTGCACAGACAGAATATCGGCTTACAGGCTTACAGGCTTACAGGCTTACAGGCTTACAGGCTTACAGGCTTACAGGCTTACAGGCTTACAGGCTTACAGGCTTACAGGCTTACAGGCTGATAGAGAATTGTATGGAGGGGAGAGCAAAATTGCTCTGAAGATTGTGGTTTACGCTATCTGTATCATTTTATTCGGTTCGGTAATTTTTTGGAGGGGAATTTCCCAACAACGAATAAAAAGGTAATTAGATGAATACACAAGTTTTAAAGAAGTCACGTGAAGTTCTTAAACAGATTTTACGTGAAAAGCATGATGATATAGATAGCAATACGAAGTCAGAAGTTGAGGCGCTAATCGAGCAGATTGACGCTGAACTCTCTGGGAATTCGCAGACGAAGACTACCAAACGTGAGGTTTTGGAAACGTTCGGAGTTTTGTTAAGCGTAATCCATAGGGGGGCTGAATTACTTGATAAAGTTCTCTCAATTTTCAGTTCGTAAAGTAAACCATTAATTTTTTTATTATGAATTTTTCAAATACGTTAGAGAAGTGCAGAAAGCACAGAAAAATGTCGAAAAAAGACTTGGCAGACAGGATAGGTAAAAGTGCCTCGTACATTACTCTGTTAGAGCAAGGTAAGCGAGAGCCTAATCTAGGTCTGGTTGAAGACTTGTGCCATGCTTTAGACATCCCAACTTCAGTCTTTATGTTCCTAGCATCGCAGGAGCAAGACTTACCATTCAGTGACGAGCTCACAAATAAGCTTGAGTCACTCATGTATCAACTTATCGATGACGCCGACTCCGACATATAACTTGAGAGCAATTGGAAGTGCAGAGGCGCTTTCAAGAATGCTTCAACTTCCAGTCCCTCGTATTCGCTATCTTGCCCAAAATGCATCAGATTTCTATCGGGTTGCTAGAATCAAAACAAAGGCAAATGGCGACAAGCGTATTACTTATGATGCTTACCGCTCGCTGAAAGATGTACATAAGACACTAAAGGTAAGGTTGTTCCAGAATGTTTCCTATCCTGACTACATTCAAGGTGCAATCTCTGGGCGTTCCTATATCGGAAACGTAAAGAAACATACCAAGAGTACTATTATCATATGTGAAGATATTACAAATTTCTTTCCTACCATACGTGAGTCCGATGTCGAAAAGATGTTCATGCGTCTTTTCCACTTTCCTAAAGAAGTGGCTAGTATTCTCACTGGGTTAGTCACTCTAAATGGTACTGTTCCACAAGGGGGCGTTTGTAGTAGTTATGTTGCAAACCTAGTTATGTGGGAAAGAGAGTCAGCCCTAGTATCTTTACTTCAAGCTAAGAACCTTACTTATACTCGCTATGTTGACGATATAACGGTCTCGTCTAAAGACTATATTGAGAAGGTAGAGATAAGCAGCGTTATCGCTTCCATATACGGTATGTTGAAGCATTTTGGTGTCAAGCCCAATAAAGCGAAACACGAAGTCTTGAGTAACGGCATGCATCAAAAGGTTCATCGAGTTGGGGTGAATGGTAAGCGGCCAAGTTTTGGAAAAGAAGAAAAGAAACGAGTTCGAAGTGCGGTGTATAACCTAGAAGCACTGTTTAAAGACAATGCTTGTTCGTATGACGAGTACTTGAAAGCATTCAACTCGGCAAGTGCATTGGTAGCGAAGCTAAAGCAATTGAATGAGCATCAAGGACAAAAATACAGAGAAAGTCTCAATCTAATAAAACCATCAGCCAAGAGAATTGAGCTTAGCAATCAATAATACGTATACATAAAGTATAAACTTGACGGTTTAATGTATGCACTGAACGGCCACATGTATTGGCACTGAAAGGGGGAAGTCTATTTGTGATTTATCTCTTTTTCTTTCAGCGTACTTATTAATTGGTAGGATAAATAGTAGATTAACTAGTCTGTTCCTTAGTATGTTTGTGTCTACTCGTTGAACATGGGATGAAGCTTTATGCTACAAGGCCTGTAGCGTGATTAGATAGGGGTAGTGTCATGATAAGACATACCCTGTCAAAGAAAGAAGAAAGCCCCCGAAGGGGCTGTCTCAGAACGGTGATTCATCTTCAGCGATTGCCTCTTCTACATCGGCCCACCAGTCTGAAGCAGGCACTGATTCATGGCTGCTTTCAGGTTGAAGGGCAGGTGTAGGCTCCACGACTACTGGCATTTCAGTAAGTGCTTCTTCTACTTCCGTTCTAGTTTCCACAACGTCAGATTCGCTTGGCTCGTCAGAGCTTTCGCTTTCCAGTTCTTCTGTTGTTGGAATTCCAAGCCATGTATAGAGTTTTGAAGTGTTGCCACCTTCAGGTGTACTGCGGTAGTTCGCCCTCAAGAACCTTAATCGCTCAAACTTTTGAAGTGCACTGTTCACGGTTGAACGAGTACAGCCTACTTCTCTAGCGATACGATTTTGGCTTGGGTAGCAGGTGAACACGGTTGGCATCTCTCTATCACCGAAGTAACTTGAAAGAGTTATCAAAACGCACTTTTCAGTGGCTGTGATTCCATGTGTCTGCTTTAGATTCGCTTCGATTATTTCTTTCGTAATCAAAAATTGGTTAGTCATTATAATTCCTTATAAATAAGGAAGTAATGGACGCTCCAAACCTCTTCAGCGTGCCTCTACTAACAACCTTCCCATTACTCCGTTAATAGAAGTGGTTGAAAGCGATATTCTACACAGTAAAGTCTGTAATGGAATATCATGTTCATACTATTTGTGGTAAAACATAACCCACACAAACGCACACAATAAATAGTGCCGTTGCTATCTTACTGAAGATAAGTCATTGACCTATATACGGCACATCGCCGTTAGGTGATGGTGAAAGCGTAGCTTTACGTATCGAGAGTTCGAATCTCTCACTCACCGCCACATTCATGAAAAAAGACGTCCTAGGACGTCTTTTTTTATATCAAAATCAAATTCTTACCTCTCAATAATGTCCACATCTCTCAATAAAATCCAGCGCCTAGACGTATAAGGGAATGTATAGTTAACTTATCCCTGCCGGCACCGTTATACATTTTCGTTAAAAAGTCACAGTACGCTTCAGTAGATCGAAAGATATCCTCTTATCGGTAACTGTATGGATGAAAAAGCTTTTTCATGAAAAATGTATACCAACTCTAAAGCCAGATTTGGCTTCCAAAAATCTATACATTTTTGATTAGAAGTGAGGGTGTTATGCGCACAAAATTGACTGCGAAAGGCGTCGAAAAAGCAAAGGTTGCAAATGGAAAAACGATGCAACGTTTTCATGATGGCCAAGGTTTATATTTGTCGGTTCGTAAGTCCGGAACAAAAGCATGGGAATTGAGATTTACCAAACCAGATGGTCGAGGGTCGAATCTAGGGTTAGGTAAATATCCAGAGGTAAGTCTACTCGAAGCAAGAAAGCTAGCAGCAGAATTTCGCAAATTGAGAGCGCAGGGAAAAGATCTCGCAGTCGAACACAAAAAAAAGAAGTTAGAAGTAAAACGTCAAGCCTGCAACACGGTAAGAAAAATCGGAGAGTTGTGGTTAGAAACTGCGGCTAGTCGAGTGGCCAAGAAAACGGCTGAGGGTTACCGACAAAAACTAAACTTACATATCTATTCCAAGCTAGGTGACGTTCCAGTCAAAGAGATTAGAGCTTCAATGTGGATTGATGCAATGCGACCTCTTGAGAGAAAAGGTAAGTTAGAAACCGTTGTTCGGACTACCGCTTTATTTCGTCGTATTATGAACTTTGCTGTAAATAATGATTATATCCACAATAACCCTATTGGTTCTATGAGAGATGTGTTTAAAAAGCCTAAGAGAGGCAACTTCTCTTGTATTGATATTAAAGAGCTTCCTACTCTGCTAACGATGGTAGTTCAATCTACCATGCGACCTGCAAACAAGTTATTGTTTGAGTTTCAACTGCATACATTAACTCGTTCTAATGAGGCAACGGGAGCGAGGTGGGAAGAGTTTTCTTTTGAGGAAAAAGTTTGGTATCTACCCGCTGAGAGAGCGAAGAACAGGCTGATGCACAAGATACCATTGACGCCGGAGGTTATTTCGATCCTGAAAGCCGCTAAGAGTCTCAGTCGTGGTAGTGAATATGTTTTTCCTTCCAGAACCTCATTAAAAAAGCCGGTTCATAGCGAAACGATCAATGCTGCGTTTAAGCGCTTAGGCCTGTCTGGGAAGATGACATCTCATGGTACTCGATCTCTGGGCAGTACGATTCTTTATGAGAGGACTGATTTCGAATCTGTCGTGATTGAAGCTTTGCTATCACATACGGATCGGGATGGGGTCCGTGATGCCTATAATCGGAATAAGTTCTTTGAGAAGAGAAGGGTTGCGTTAGAGTGGTGGAGCAAGCATATTGTTGGACTAACGAATGGCTTGTCTAGTTACTCGACAATAGAGTTATGAAGGAAGGGGAGGAGGTTCCTCTCCCCGATTCGTCATGTGAAAGTGTGGTCCAATTCTAGTACGGTGGTTTACCAAGAGGCTTTTTAGAGCTCTATTGGATGAAGCCCACACTCTAAGAGTTTTGCGTTGATTTCTCTTCGTAGAAAACCAGAGGCTCTGTTACCCATAACCAAGAATGGGAATTTAAAAGCTTAAAGTAAAATAAGTAGTTGAAATGGCAAGCCTAACTTAAGTTCTCGCTAAAAGAGGCCCATTGAAATGAAGTACTACAAAAACCGCCCATGTTAGCCACTGTCAATCGTCAGCCGGGTGCACTAGTATATGCGCCTGTTTTTCCTCTTCATTCCACTCTTTCATTTTGGCCACGAAAAAACCGTGAGTGTTGATTGAATCGACAAGCTCATTTGCTCGTTCCGATTGAATTAGCATTGAAAGAGGGCGCAACTGTTCGTGCTTTAGGTCAAATCCATGTTCGATTTGTGCCTCAAGGATATATACAATATCCGGTTCAGCTGTATTTCCTTCTTCGAATAGCCTTGACTCTATTCCTTCTTTGTCATAAAGATGAGCCAATAGGCTATAGAGCTTCTCAGAGCCGGCGAGTTTGGTTCGGTTAGCTTGAGTGTTCAGTTTGTGCAATCGTATTTCTAAGTTCCCTCCTTTCTTTCTCGCTGTGTTGATCATCATTTTTATGTCTTTTTTTATATTCGATAACGATTTATCAGCAAGCATTGGTTTGAGGTACTTAATTAGTATTTCATTGCGAGATTGAGTGGGAACAAAGCGTTGCGACGCCGATACCTTACATAATAAGTGAAGTAGGGCATGGGTAATGGCGGTATGTAGATTTTGGTAATACTCGAAATCTTTCTTGATCTGCATTGTGAAACTTGTCTTTATGGATTACCGTAAACACATGGGGTCTAAAAGTAGTTTTTCAATCATTGCTTTTTATATTATTTTTTCCTTATTTAGTCTAAGCTTAAGCGCGCTCTGTACGGTAAAATTGAAAGGTGCATTTTTACCTAAGTGAGTTATAAAACGGTATTGAAGTGCCGAGGCCTTTTGTTAGTTTTGCTTCTCATCCGGATAAAGGATGATTTAATTATTAACGCATTCAGAACCTTTAAGTTATGTTTGTGAGAGAAGGTGGGATTCATAACTAGTTGACTCACAACGGTGTTGATATGTTAAATCATATAGAACAAAGACATCGCTGATTGTTCTCTGAACGTGGAAACTGGCCGTGCTGTTAATACTGTTCGAAAGGTCTATTATTTCTGGCTTTGTTGCTTAAATCGATGGAACTAAATCTAGAAGCTACGATCTGATCGGCTACCCCCATCAATCGTCGTAGCCTCATGCCTAAACCTCGTTACAAAACAACTAACTGGAAGCAGTACAACAAAGCCTTAATCAACCGTGGTTCTCTGACCTTTTGGATTGATGAGGAAACGATAGCTGAGTGGAAACAAAACAAACAAGGCAAGCGTGGTAGACCTCGCCGATTCAGCGACTTAGCCATTACTACCGCACTGATGGTGAAACGCATTTTCTCTATGCCATTGAGAGCGCTACAAGGTTTTCTAGACTCTGTATTTAAGCTGGCTAACATCCCGCTTGTTTGCCCGCACTACACCTGTATAAGCCGCCGAGCTAAGGAAGTTGAGGTTTCAT
>NZ_LNRB01000034.1:0-12901 GCF_001557945.1 Vibrio sp. CUB2
TCAAAGGCTACCGTCCACAGTTCTACTTCCGTACAACTGACGTAACTGGTGACATCTCTCTACCAGAAGGCGTAGAAATGGTAATGCCAGGCGACAACATCCAAATGCAAGTTGAGCTAATCGCTCCTATCGCTATGGATGAAGGCCTACGTTTCGCTATCCGTGAAGGTGGCCGTACTGTAGGTGCTGGTGTTGTTGCTAAGATCTTCGACTAATTCTTAACGAATTAAACGAATGTCTTCGGAAAATCTTGAATTAGATTTGACGAACCAGTATCAAAAAGGGCATCATTTGATGCCCTTTTTCTGCACTCAATATTATTTTAGCTGTTTTCTTGTTCAAAATTTGGTTGAGAGTAGAGCAAGATTAAGCGGAGAGGCTTAATCTTAAGAGAGTAACGCTGATTTTATCAGCGATATGGAGTTTGCCCTGCAACAGCGGGGTTATTGTCGTCTATATTAAGACTTGTGACAGGTTGGTTTATGAAAGCAAATAATGCTGAAACTCCTGATAGCTCAAACGCAGCAGATACGTTTAAGTGGATTGCCGCTTTCGTATTGGCAGCGGCCGCTGTTGTGGGTAATTACCTGTATGGTGAAATGTCTGTAGTTGTTCGTGCTGCAGGCGTTGTTGTTCTTATTGCAGCTGCCCTAGGTGTTGCTGCGACAACGACTAAAGGTAAAGCAGCGATCAGTTTTGCAAAAGAATCTCGTATGGAAGTTCGTAAGGTTGTTTGGCCTACACGCCAAGAAACCATGCAAACGACACTGATTGTTTTAGCTGTAAGTATTGTAATGGCTCTAGTGCTATGGGGAATTGACGGCATCATGGTTCGTTTAGTTGCTCTAGCAACTGGGGTATAGAGGGTAGTGATTCATGAGTGAAGCTCCAAAAAAACGCTGGTATGTAGTTCAAGCCTTCTCTGGATTTGAAGGTCGTGTAGCTCAGTCTCTACGTGAGCATATCAAAATGCACGCTATGGAAGAGCTATTCGGTGAAGTACTAGTTCCTACTGAAGAAGTAGTGGAAATGCGCGCGGGTCAGCGTCGTAAATCTGAACGTAAGTTTTTCCCAGGCTACGTCCTTGTTCAGATGATTATGAACGATGAATCATGGCACCTAGTACGCAGTGTGCCGCGTGTCATGGGCTTCATTGGTGGTACCTCAGACCGTCCAGCACCTATCACAGATAAAGAAGCTGACGCGATTCTTAACCGTCTCGAGAAAGCGAGTGAGTCTCCTCGTCCTCGTACAATGTACGAAGCGGGCGAAGTGGTACGTGTTAACGAAGGTCCATTTGCTGACTTCAATGGTACTGTTGAAGAAGTGGATTACGAGAAGAGCCGCCTGAAAGTGTCTGTATCGATCTTTGGTCGTGCAACACCAGTTGAGCTTGAATTTGGTCAAGTTGAAAAACTTGATTAAAAAAACACCTTTTTAAGGGTTGTCTAAGGCGCGAATTATGACTATAATTTCGCGCCTTTTTACTTCTCATGAAGTAAAGAGATTTTACGTAAACGGGGAGCTGGTCAGCAGACTAGCGTTTGAACCCAAACTTTAGGAAATATCATGGCTAAGAAAGTTGAAGCTTACATCAAGCTACAAGTTGCTGCTGGCGCTGCGAACCCAAGTCCACCAGTTGGTCCTGCTCTAGGTCAACACGGTGTGAACATCATGGAATTCTGTAAAGCGTTCAACGCAAAAACAGAATCTATTGAGAAAGGTCTACCAACTCCAGTAGTTATTACAGTATACAGCGACCGTTCTTTCACGTTCGTAACTAAGACTCCACCTGCTGCTGTTCTTCTTAAGAAAGCTGCTGGCGTTAAGTCTGGTTCTGGTCGTCCAAACACTGAAAAAGTGGGCACTGTAACTGACGCTCAAATCCAAGAAATCGCAGAAACTAAAGCTGCTGATATGACTGGTGCTGACATCGAAGCGATGAAGCGTTCTATCGCTGGTACTGCTCGTTCAATGGGCCTAGTGGTAGAGGGTTAATAAGATGGCAAAACTAACTAAGCGCATGCGCGTAATCCGCGAAAAAGTTGACGTAACTAAAGAATACGAAATCAACGAAGCTGTTGCTCTTCTTCAAGAACTAGCTACTGCTAAATTCGTTGAGTCTGTAGACGTTGCTGTTAACCTAGGCATCGATGCTCGTAAATCTGACCAGAACGTACGTGGTGCAACTGTACTACCTCACGGTACTGGTCGCGAAATCCGCGTTGCAGTGTTCACTCAAGGTGCAAACGCTGAAGCAGCTAAAGAAGCTGGCGCAGACATCGTTGGTATGGAAGATCTTGCTGAGCAAGTTAAGAAAGGCGAAATGAACTTCGACGTAGTTGTTGCTTCTCCAGATGCAATGCGCGTTGTAGGTCAACTAGGTACTATCCTAGGTCCTCGCGGTCTAATGCCAAACCCTAAAGTTGGTACTGTAACTCCTAACGTTGCTGAAGCGGTTAAGAACGCTAAAGCTGGTCAGGTTCGTTACCGTAACGACAAAAACGGCATCATCCACACTACTATCGGTAAAGCAAACTTCTCTGCTGAGCAGATCAAAGAAAACCTAGAAGCTCTTCTAGTTGCTCTGAAGAAAGCTAAGCCATCTTCAGCGAAAGGTACTTTCCTGAAGAAAGTAAGCATCTCTACTACTATGGGTGCTGGTGTTGCTGTTGATCAGGCTAGCCTGAACACTCAAGCATAATTTATTTGCTTAGGCGCAAAATTTGTGTATAATTTTGCGCCTAATATTTGTGGTTGGGGCTGAACATTGGTTCTTTGAACTGTCTCCTAGTTCGAAATGAATTAAGACCCAGTCTCCGTCCAAGACCGTAGGTGTTTGTTCTCAAAACAAACTTAATCATCCTACGTAGATGGTGCCCGAACTGACAGAAAGCTCTATGTAAATAGTTAACTTTCTTCTGGGAATGCACCTCAATAGCTCTCACTGTCGTGATGATAGTGAGTGGTGTAACGACAACCAGGAGTAAATCCAAGATGGCTTTAAACCTTCAAGACAAAAAAGCAATTGTTGCTGAAGTCAACGAAGCTGCCAGTGGTGCACTTTCTGCAGTTGTAGCTGATTCTCGTGGCGTTGAAGTTGGCGCGATGACTTCTCTACGTAAACAAGCTCGCGAAGCGGGTGTTTACATGAAAGTCGTGCGTAACACTCTAGCACGTCGTGCGGTTCAGGGTACAGACTACGAGTGTCTAACTGACACTTTCACTGGTCCTACTCTAATCGCGTTCTCTAACGAGCACCCAGGTGCTGCAGCGCGTCTTTTCAAAGACTTCGCTAAAGAGAACAAAGATTTCGAGATCAAAGCTGCTGCATTTGAAGGCGCTTTAACTGACGCTGAAGTACTAGCAACACTACCAACTTACGACGAAGCAATCGCACGCCTAATGATGTGCATGAAAGAAGCTTCTGCTGGCAAGCTGGTACGTACTATCGCTGCTATCCGCGATCAAAAAGAAGAAGCAGCGGCTTAAGCCTTGCTTTTTACTGGTTGCAAAATAAACTTATTGTTGACTTAAAAGAGAATTGTTATGTCTATTACTAACGAGCAAATCCTAGACGCAGTTGCAGAAATGTCTGTAATGCAAGTTGTTGAACTAATCGAAGCTATGGAAGAGAAATTCGGTGTATCTGCTGCTGCTGCAGTAGTTGCAGGTGGCGCAGCAGGCGGCGAAGCTGCAGCTGAGCAAACTGAATTTGACGTAATCCTAACTGCAGCTGGCGGCAACAAAGTTGCTGTTATCAAAGCAGTACGTGGCGCAACTGGCCTAGGTCTTAAAGAAGCTAAAGCTCTTGTAGACGGCGCTCCAGCACCTCTAAAAGAAGGCGTTGAGAAAGCTGAAGCTGAAGCTCTTAAAGCTCAGCTAGAAGAAGCAGGCGCTTCTGTTGAAGTTAAGTAATTATTACTTAATTTCATAGCCTAACGGCTAATGGCTGGTGGTTTTTTAACCACCGGCCTTTTTGCGCTGTAGGGCATGAGCGAATTTTCCCGCTGTTTAAGCGTCTCATGTCCATGCAAAAAACATTTCATTCCTACGCAATGAGATGTCACTACAGTAAACAGCTATTTAGTCACTGTCCCTTACCCCCCTTAAGTAACTAGGTGCGGGCGGACGGTTTGGGTCACTTATCAGCGAGCTGAGGAACCCCATGGTTTACTCTTATACCGAGAAAAAGCGCATCCGTAAGGACTTTGGTACTCGTCCACAAGTTTTGGACATTCCATACCTGCTATCGATCCAGCTCGATTCGTTCGACAAATTCATCGAACAGGATCCTGAAGGTCAATACGGTCTTGAAGCTGCTTTCCGTTCTGTATTTCCAATTCAGAGCTACAACGGCAATTCTGAGCTGCAATACGTTAGCTACCGTCTTGGTGAGCCAGTTTTTGACGTTAAAGAATGTCAAATCCGCGGTGTAACTTACTCAAAGCCACTACGTGTAAAACTACGCCTAGTTATCTTTGATAAAGACGCGCCAGCAGGTACTGTAAAAGACATTAAAGAACAAGAAGTCTACATGGGCGAAATTCCGCTTATGACAGACAATGGTACCTTCGTAATTAACGGTACCGAGAGGGTTATCGTATCCCAGCTGCACCGAAGCCCAGGCGTGTTCTTCGACAGCGATAAGGGTAAGACCCACTCTTCAGGTAAAGTTCTATACAACGCACGTGTAATTCCTTACCGTGGCTCATGGTTAGACTTTGAGTTCGATCCTAAGGATAACTTATACGTACGTATTGACCGTCGTCGTAAGCTACCAGCTTCGATCATCCTTCGTGCACTTGGTAAAACGTCAGAAGAAATCCTAGATATCTTCTTCGAGAAAGTGAACTTCGAAGTGAAAGACCAAACTCTACTAATGGAGTTGGTTCCTGATCGTCTACGTGGTGAAACTGCGTCATTCGACATCGAAGCGAACGGTAAAACTTACGTTGAGCAAGGTCGTCGTGTAACGGCTCGTCATATCCGCCAACTAGAAAAAGATGGCGTTGATCACATCGAAGTACCAGTTGAGTACATCGTTGGTAAAGTTGCATCGAAAGATTACATCAACGAAGCAACAGGCGAGATCATTGTTAACGCTAACCAGGAAATTAGCCTGGAAGCACTAGCGAACCTATCTCAGGCTGGCCACAAATCACTAGAAACGTTGTTCACCAACGATCTAGACCACGGTCCATTCATGTCAGAAACACTACGTATCGACAGCACTGTTGATCGTATTTCTGCATTGGTAGAAATCTACCGCATGATGCGCCCTGGCGAGCCACCAACAAAAGAAGCTGCAGAAGCACTATTCGAAAGCCTATTCTTCTCTGAAGAGCGTTACGACCTATCGACTGTTGGTCGTATGAAGTTCAACAGCTCTATCGGCCGTGAAGATGCTCAAGAGCAAGGCACACTTGACGAGCTAGACATCGTTGAAGTGATGAAGAAGCTTATCGCGATCCGTAACGGTAAAGGCGAAGTGGACGATATCGACCACCTTGGCAACCGTCGTATCCGTTCTGTAGGCGAAATGGCTGAGAACCAGTTCCGTGTAGGTCTAGTACGTGTTGAGCGCGCAGTTAAAGAGCGTCTAAGCCTAGGCGATCTTGACGCAATCATGCCTCAAGACCTGATCAACGCGAAACCAATCTCTGCAGCTGTTAAAGAATTCTTTGGCTCTTCACAGCTTTCACAGTTCATGGACCAAAACAACCCGCTATCAGAAGTAACGCACAAGCGTCGTATTTCTGCATTGGGTCCTGGTGGTCTAACTCGTGAACGTGCTGGCTTCGAAGTACGTGACGTACACGTAACTCACTACGGTCGTCTATGTCCTATCGAAACGCCGGAAGGTCCAAACATCGGTCTGATCAACTCTCTATCTGCGTTTGCGCGTTGTAACGAGTACGGTTTCCTAGAGACACCATACCGTCGCGTTGTAGATGGCGTTGTTACAGACGAAGTAGATTACCTATCTGCAATCGAAGAAGGCCAATTCGTTATCGCACAGGCTAACGCTGCGCTAACTGAAGAAGGCGGTTTTGCAGATGAGCTGATCACAGCTCGTCAAAAAGGTGAATCTGGTCTACACCCTCGTGAGCACGCTCAGTACATGGACGTTGCGACAAACCAGGTTGTATCTATCGCTGCATCGCTTATCCCGTTCCTAGAACACGATGATGCGAACCGTGCATTGATGGGTGCGAACATGCAACGTCAGGCAGTTCCAACACTGAAAGCTGACAAACCGCTTGTTGGTACTGGTATTGAACGTAACGTAGCAGTTGACTCAGGTGTAACTGCAGTTGCTAAACGTGGTGGTGTAATCCAGTCAGTAGATGCTTCTCGTATCGTTGTTAAAGTGAACGAAGAAGAGCTAGTACCAGGCGAAGCTGGTATCGACATCTACAACCTGACTAAATACACACGTTCTAACCAGAACACATGTATTAACCAGCGCCCATGTGTGATGCCAGGTGAACCTGTATCACGCGGTGACGTTCTTGCTGATGGTCCTTCAACAGACCTTGGTGAACTAGCGCTTGGTCAAAACATGCGTATCGCGTTCATGCCTTGGAACGGTTACAACTTCGAAGACTCGATCTTAGTATCTGAGCGCGTAGTTCAAGAAGACCGTTTCACGACTATCCACATCCAAGAACTTACTTGTGTGGCGCGTGATACTAAGCTTGGTTCTGAAGAGATCACAGCTGATATTCCAAACGTAGGTGAATCTGCTCTGTCTAAACTAGACGAGTCAGGTATCGTTTACATCGGTGCTGAAGTTAAGGGTGGCGACATCCTAGTTGGTAAAGTAACCCCTAAAGGTGAAACTCAGCTAACGCCTGAAGAGAAGCTACTACGTGCAATCTTCGGTGAAAAAGCATCTGACGTTAAAGATACTTCACTACGTGTACCTAACTCTGTATCAGGTACGATTATCGACGTTCAAGTCTTCACTCGCGATGGCGTAGAGAAAGACAAGCGTGCGCTTGAAATCGAACAAATGCAGCTTAAAGAAGCGAAGAAAGACCTAACTGAAGAATTCCAGATTCTTGAGGGTGGCCTTCTAAACCGTGTTCGCGCTGTACTGATCGATGGTGGTTACTCTGAAGCGAAACTAGACACGACTGATCGTAAGAAGTGGCTAGAACTAACGCTAGAAGACGATGCACTACAATCACAGCTTGAGCAACTTGCTGAGCAGTGGGACGAGCTAAAAGCTGACTTCGATAAGAAATTCGAAACTAAGCGTCGCAAGATCACTCAAGGTGATGATCTAGCACCTGGCGTACTGAAGATCGTTAAGGTTTACCTAGCGGTTAAACGTCGCATCCAGCCTGGTGATAAGATGGCGGGTCGTCACGGTAACAAGGGTGTAATCTCTAAGATCAACCCTGTTGAAGACATGCCATACGATGAGAAAGGTCAGCCTGTAGACATCGTACTTAACCCACTGGGTGTACCTTCGCGTATGAACATCGGTCAGATCCTAGAAGTACACTTAGGTCTGGCTGCGAAAGGTATCGGTGACAAGATCAACCAGATGGTTAAAGAGCAGCAAGAACTAGCGAAATTCCGCGAGTTCCTACAAAAAGTTTACGATCTAGGCGAAACTCGCCAGAAAGTAGACATTGCTTCTCTATCTGATGACGAAGTTCGTACTCTGATCAAGAACCTACGTGGCGGTCTACCAATCGCGACTCCAGTATTTGACGGTGCACCAGAAGCGTCTATTAAAGCGCTACTGAAACTAGCAGACCTACCAGAATCTGGTCAGCTAAAACTGTTTGATGGTCGCACGGGTGACCAGTTTGAGCGTCCTGTAACTGTAGGTTACATGTACATGCTGAAACTGAACCACCTTGTTGATGACAAGATGCACGCTCGTTCAACTGGTTCGTACAGCCTAGTAACTCAGCAACCACTTGGTGGTAAAGCTCAGTTCGGTGGTCAGCGTTTCGGTGAGATGGAAGTATGGGCACTAGAAGCATACGGTGCTGCTTACACTCTACAAGAAATGCTAACGGTTAAGTCGGATGACGTTAACGGCCGTACTAAGATGTACAAAAACATCGTAGACGGTAACCACAGCATGGAACCTGGTATGCCAGAATCGTTCAACGTACTATTGAAAGAGATTCGCTCGCTAGGTATCAACATCGAGCTAGAAGACGAAGAGTAATCTCTTTTCTCTTGACCAAGGTTGAGAGAACCAAAAAGCGATTATTTGGTAGAAGGTGCTCACTTTAGCGAGTGAGCTCCTTTTAACTCCTTACAGGAGCTGATTGTGAAAGACTTATTAAACTTTCTAAAAGCACAGCATAAGACCGAAGAATTTGATGCTATCAAAATCGGTCTATCTTCTCCGGACATGATCCGTTCATGGTCTTTCGGTGAAGTTAAAAAACCTGAAACGATCAACTATCGTACGTTCAAACCTGAGCGCGATGGTCTTTTCTGTGCGCGTATCTTTGGTCCAGTTAAAGACTACGAATGTCTTTGTGGTAAATACAAGCGCCTGAAGCACCGTGGTGTTATCTGTGAGAAGTGTGGTGTAGAAGTTACACAAACTAAAGTTCGTCGTGACCGTATGGGCCACATCGAGCTAGCATCACCAGTAGCTCACATCTGGTTCCTAAAATCGCTACCGTCTCGTATCGGTCTACTAATGGATATCCCACTACGTGATATCGAGCGTGTTCTTTACTTCGAAATGTACGTAGTAACTGAACCGGGTATGACTGATCTAGAAAAATCTCAGATGCTTACTGAAGAAGAGTATCTGGATCGTCTAGAAGAGTGGGGTGATGAGTTCACTGCTAAGATGGGTGCAGAAGCTATCAAGGACCTACTAGGTTCTATGGATATGCACGCTGAAGCTGAACAAATGCGCGAAGAGCTAGAAACAACTAACTCTGAAACTAAGCGTAAGAAAGTCACTAAGCGCCTGAAACTGGTAGAAGCGTTTATTCAATCTGGTAACAACCCAGAGTGGATGATCCTGACTGTACTTCCAGTTCTTCCGCCAGATCTACGTCCTCTAGTACCACTAGATGGCGGTCGTTTTGCGACTTCAGATCTGAACGACCTATACCGTCGTGTGATCAACCGTAACAACCGTTTGAAGCGTCTTCTAGAGCTAGCTGCTCCGGACATCATCGTACGTAACGAAAAACGTATGCTGCAAGAGTCTGTTGATGCGCTACTAGATAACGGTCGTCGTGGTCGTGCGATCACAGGTTCTAACAAGCGTCCTCTGAAATCTCTTGCTGATATGATCAAGGGTAAACAAGGTCGTTTCCGTCAGAACCTTCTAGGTAAACGTGTAGACTACTCTGGCCGTTCTGTAATCACAGTAGGTCCATACCTTCGTCTACACCAGTGTGGTCTTCCTAAGAAGATGGCACTTGAGCTATTCAAACCATTTATCTACAGCAAGCTAGAGACTCGTGGTCTTGCGACTACAATCAAAGCTGCTAAGAAAATGGTAGAGCGTGAAGAAGCGGTAGTTTGGGATATCCTAGACGAAGTAATCCGTGAACACCCAGTACTATTGAACCGTGCACCTACACTTCACCGTCTAGGTATCCAGGCGTTCGAACCAGTACTAATCGAAGGTAAAGCGATTCAGCTACACCCACTAGTGTGTGCGGCGTACAACGCGGACTTCGATGGTGACCAAATGGCGGTTCACGTACCTCTAACTCTAGAGGCACAGCTTGAAGCTCGTACTCTGATGATGTCGACAAACAACATTCTGTCGCCAGCGTCAGGTGATCCGATCATCGTACCTTCTCAGGACGTTGTATTGGGTCTGTATTACATGACTCGTGACAAGATCAACGTGAAAGGCGAAGGCATGTACCTTTCTGGCCCAGCAGAGGCTGAGAAAGCATACCGCACTAAGACCGCTGAACTACACGCACGCGTTAAAGTACGTATTACAGAAACAGTTGTAGACGAAGACGGCAATAGCACAACAGAGACTAAGATGGTTGATACAACTATCGGTCGTGCAATGCTATGGCAAATCGTGCCAGCTGGTCTACCGTACAGCATCGTTAACCAAAAGCTAGGTAAGAAGCAAATCTCTAACCTACTAAACGAGGCGTACCGTAAGCTAGGTCTGAAAGACACTGTAATCTTCGCTGACCAAATCATGTACACAGGTTTCGCATACGCGGCACTATCTGGTGTATCTGTTGGTATCGACGATATGGTTGTACCGCCAGCTAAGTACACTGAAATCGCAGAAGCGGAAGAAGAAGTACGTGAAATCCAGGAGCAATACCAATCTGGTCTTGTTACTGCGGGCGAACGATACAACAAAGTTATCGATATCTGGGCATCGACCAATGATCGCGTAGCAAAAGCGATGATGGCAAACCTTTCATCTGAAACGGTAGTTAACCGTGACGGTGAAGAAGAGCAACAAGAATCGTTTAACAGCATCTACATGATGGCTGACTCGGGTGCTCGTGGTTCTGCAGCTCAGATTCGTCAGCTAGCGGGTATGCGTGGTCTGATGGCGCGTCCAGATGGTTCAATCATCGAAACGCCGATCACAGCGAACTTTAAAGAAGGTCTAAACGTACTTCAGTACTTTATCTCAACGCACGGTGCTCGTAAGGGTCTTGCGGATACGGCACTGAAAACAGCGAACTCGGGTTACCTAACTCGTCGTCTAGTAGACGTTGCTCAAGACGTTGTTGTAACTGAACATGACTGTGGCACTCACGAGGGTGTTGACATGATGCCTCACATCGAGGATGGTGATGTTAAAGTTGCACTAACTGAGCTAGCGCTAGGTCGTGTAGTAGCTGAAGACGTTCTTAAGCCAGGTACAGAAGATGTTCTGATCCCACGTAACACTCTAATTGATGAGAAGTGGTGTCAGATCATGGAAGAGAACTCAGTAGACAGCATGAAAGTGCGCTCTGTAGTTACTTGTGATTCTGACTTCGGTTGTTGTGCACAGTGTTACGGTCGTGACCTAGCACGTGGTCACCTAGTGAACCAAGGTGAAGCAGTTGGTGTAATCGCTGCTCAGTCTATCGGTGAACCGGGTACACAGCTTACGATGCGTACGTTCCACATCGGTGGTGCGGCATCTACTGCAGCAGCAGAGAACAGCATCCAAGCGAAGACAACTGGTACAGTTAAACTGCACAACGCTAAGTTCGTAATCAACAAAGATAAGAAGCTAGTAATCACGTCTCGTGCATCTGAGCTAACTATCATTGATGAATTCGGTCGTACTAAAGAGAAGCACAAACTTCCTTACGGTTCGATGCTGAGCAAAGGCGACAACGACGCAGTAACAGCTGGTGAAGTTGTTGCTAACTGGGAAGCGCACACCATGCCAATCATCACTGAAGTGGCAGGTCGCATCCAGTTCGTAGACATGATTGACGGTGTTACAGTTTCTCGTCAAACAGATGACCTAACAGGTCTATCTTCAAGCGAAGTAACTGACCCAGCAGCTCGCCCAGCAGCAGGTAAAGATATGCGTCCAGCTATCAAACTTGTTGATGAGCAAGGTAACGATGTAATGATCCCTGGTACAGAAATGCCAGCTCACTACTTCCTACCTGGTAAAGCGATTGTAAACATCGAAGATGGCGCTGAAGTTGGCATTGGTGATACACTATCTCGTATCCCTCAGAAATCTGGCGGTAACAAAGATATCACCGGTGGTCTACCACGCGTAGCTGACCTATTCGAAGCTCGTAAGCCTAAAGAGCCTGCGATCCTTGCTGAGCACACAGGTACTGTGAGCTTCGGTAAAGAAACGAAAGGTAAGCGTCGTCTAGTTATCACTCGCGACAGCGGTGATACTTACGAAGAGATGATTCCTAAGCATCGTCAGTTGAACGTATTTGAAGGTGAGCGTGTTGAACGTGGTGACGTGATCGCAGATGGTCCAGAGTCTCCACATGACATTCTACGTCTACGTGGCGTACACGCTGTAACTCAGTACATCGCTAACGAAGTACAAGAAGTTTACCGTCTACAAGGCGTTAAGATTAACGATAAGCACATCGAGACTATCGTTCGTCAAATGCTACGTAAGTGTACAATTACTCACGCTGGTGACTCTGAGTTCCTACCTGGTGAGCAAGTTGAATACTCACAAGTTAAGATTGCTAACCGTAACCTAGAAGCTGAAGGCAAAGAGCCTGCACGTTTCGAGCGTGAGCTACTAGGTATCACTAAGGCATCTCTAGCGACTGAGTCATTCATCTCTGCGGCATCGTTCCAGGAGACAACTCGCGTACTAACAGAAGCTGCGGTTTCTGGTAAGCGTGATGACCTACGTGGTCTGAAAGAGAACGTAATTGTTGGTCGTCTGATCCCAGCTGGTACTGGTTTCGCATACCACCAAGATCGTCAAGCTAAACGTGCTGAAGCGCAAGAAGGTCCATCTGCTGAGCAAGCAACAGATAACCTAGCTGCACTTCTAAACGCAGGCTTCTCTTCTGACGAGTAATCGTTAAGAGCTTAAAAGAAAAGGCACCCTCGGGTGCCTTTTTTGTTTTTGGGAGCAAAGGTTAGAACGCTACGCTTCGAGATGCGGGAATGCTTCGCTTACGGAATCGAGCTCTGTGCCTTGGGAGAGTCGTGAAAGTTATTTTGACTAAGAGGGCGTTGACGGGACTTGTTCCTAAAAAGACAAAATGAATCCCGAATCCCGAATCCCGAATCCCGAATCCCGAATCCCGAATCCCGAATCCCGAATCCCGAATCCCGAATCCCGAATCCCGAATCCCGAATCCCGAATCCCGAATCCCGGCTTCCCGCTTCTCGCTTCCCGCTTCCCGCTTCCCGCTCCCCGCTTCTCGCTTCCCGCTTCCCCCTCCCTGCCTCTCGCCTCCCTCTTCCCGCC